>NZ_MTQB01000021.1:0-60304 GCF_001974855.1 Pseudoalteromonas sp. SK18
ATTTGAATGCAAGTCAATTCCACCATATAGTTTCATACTAAGCTCCTCGAGATACAGTTTATGTTTTGGTCAACACAACTGTATCGAAAAACTCGAGGAGCTTTCTATATGATTATCAAATCTTGACTTCAGACATCAGAACTTAAATTCCTCAAAGTGGCTTAATTCAAGCCGCTATTTCCCTCTAAAAGCGCAGCGCCTGTTATCCTCTTTGTGAATTAATTTTGCTTTGCCAACATAAGTTTTGTGCGTTTGGGGGGAGTTATTTTCAGCATATTTAATTACGATATAGGCGTTAGTGAAACGCCACTTGTTTACTTATTTATAAGGTGGATTGTTTTCATAAGTGTTTGTAATATAGTGTCTATTAATCAACCTAAATATAGAATAAGGAACATTCATGGAATTAGTCAAAACCACAAGTTTGAAATTTGATGTAACAGAAACAGGTCATCAAATAATACAAGCTAAAATAAACGGACATAAAGTAAATTTAATTTTAGATACAGCGGCGGGTGCATCTGTTTTAGATAGGGCATGTATTGAAAAGCTTGGAATACAAGAGAAACTAAGTGAAGAAAATGCCGCAGGTTTAGGTACAGCCGACCACGAAATGGGCTTAATAGACGTTTTAAAATTTGAATTAGCAGGGCATTTGTATGAAAGTACAGAGTTTGTTTCACTAAACCTAGACCATGTTCAGGTAGCTGGTGGTGACAATATAATACATGGGTTATTAGGCTCTCCATTTTTTAGAAAATACCAAGCTTTGTTAGATTTTGGTACTGATAAACTGACAATTAGAGAGCCGCTAGCAGGTTGTGAGTAATTAAAGCGACTTATTTAAGCCGCTATTTTGCATATTAAGCACAGCGTGATAAGTCGGGTTGTCCCAAGTAAATTCATCATTTTTTTGTTAGATGGCGTGGCTTCGCCACTTATCCGACCTACGTCTAATGGTAGGTTGGTTAAGCCAAAGGCGCCACCCAACAGAGTTCTAATTTAGGTGACACAAGTTGATAAGTTAATTAAGGTAGTAACTTAGTTTATGTGTTTATCACCCTATAAAAGCGGCTAAATTGTCATGAATGTCATTAGCAACACTACAATAATCACTGACTCATTAGCTTCATGGCACAAGAGCCAATCGACGTTTGAATTTCAAGGTCATGACATTGCATATCATGTGCAAGGGGAAGAGGGCGCACCGTGTTTATTACTGATCCATGGTTACCCAACCGCAAGTTGGGATTGGCATAATCAATGGGCTGCGCTCACTCAACACTTTAAGGTATTTACTCTGGATATGCTGGGTTTTGGTTTTAGTGATAAACCGCAAAATGTTACCTACACCATTAGTATGCAAGCGGATTTACTGACTCATTTTTTAAAGCTGTTCAATGTAAAAGCAATGCATATTTTAAGCCACGATTACGGTGATACGGTAGCGCAGGAGCTACTTGCTAGAAGCAACTTAAATGAGCCATATGCCATAAAAATACAAAGCGTTTGCTTTCTTAACGGCGGGTTATTTCCAGAAACACATAAACCGGTATTATTGCAAAAGTTGTTACTTAGCCCTATAGGTGCTTTAGTGTCGCGACTTGCAAACTATAAAAGCTTTAAGCGTAATTTTGATAATATATGCGCTACACCCCTTGCTGAGAAAGAGCTCAAGGAGTTGTGGCAGTTAATTGCATATAAACAGGGCAAGCCAGTTATGGCAAAACTGATTTATTACATCACAGAGCGTAAATTACATCGCGCTCGTTGGGTGGGCGCTTTACAACAAGCAGATGTACCCATGCGGTTAATTTGCGGTATGGACGACCCCGTTTCGGGTCGTCATATGGTTAAACGTTATCGCGAATTAATCATTAATCCAGATATTATTGAACTAGAAGGGGTAGGCCATTACCCGCAATTAGAACAACCAATTCAAATAACTCAGTCATTTTTTGATTTTCATAAGTTAAAATAAAAGACTAATTTGGCGTTACCAGCATCAGCTTTGCCTCTTTGCCATCGGTTAATATCGCTACATTACCTTCAGCAGTAACAAACACATCTCTGAGCCTACCTGTAGCCTCTGGGAAAATATGCGACTGGGTGTATTCACCATCTGCTAAATTAACACTGTAGAGCTTTTTATCGACTAATGTAGTAATAAGCACGTGACGTTGCAGTGAAGGGAAGGCTGTATGCATAGAACCATAATATGCCATGCCTGATGGCGCAATTGAAGGCGTCCAATCTACGGTTGGTTTAGCCATTCCGGGGTAGTCTCTAAAGGGGGAAATACGTGCTTGTGAATAATCGTCGCCGTTAGTGATTACCGGCCAGCCGTAATTGGTGCCAGCTGTTAAATAGTTGAGCTCGTCGCCGCCTGCGGGGCCGTGTTCGTGGCTAATGATTTGCTTGGTATCGTAATCATAAACCAAGCCTTGCAAGTTACGGTGCCCGAGTGAATAAATGGCATGCGCGTTAGAGTTTTCATGTTTAATAAACGGGTTATCGGTTGGAATAGTGCCATTTAAATTAATTCGTAGCACTTTACCTAATTGGCTGGCTATAACTTGTGCTTGCTCGCGGTAGTCAAAGCCATCACCACTTGAAAATAATAAGCTATTATCGGGCAGTACAAGCGCGCGGCCAGAGTAATGCTGCGGTGTGCCCTTATCGGTGGCAACTTTATAAATAACTTTTGGTACTGAAAACTGCTCGCCATCAAACTTAGCTTTGGCAATAACGAGTCTGTTTGCATCAAGCTCACCTTGGGCATAAGTGAATATTATTTCTTTTGATTCACTGTAATTTGGCGAAAGTACTATATCGAGTAAACCGCCTTGCCCTGCAACGTATAAGCCCTCGAAGTTTATTTTAACTCGGCTTTGTTGATTGTTTTTAATGATAACAACATGGCCATCACGTTCGGTGATTAACCAGGTATTGTTTGGGAGCTTAACCATGCTCCATGGTGAATTGAGATCTGTTGCTAAGGTACTAGCAGTATATTGCTGTGTTGGTAATTCGGCACTGACGTTACAAGAAAACGTTAAAAGCGAGAGTAGCGTAATACAACGTAGAGATTGTTTACCCTGCAAGCCTTTGCTAGTGTAAGGAAAAAGTTTCATTTTAAGTTGAGATAACCATGCAGTTTTTAACACGTACACTCCCGTCATTTTTAGTTTCTTGGTTACTTACATTCACTCTTGCTAGCTTGTTTCATAGCCAATACGTTGTCAATCAATTAGTTAATGTAGGTGTAGTGGTGGGCTTTAATGATCGTGTTAATTTAACCTTTGAAGATTGGCTCGGATTACTACCCACTTACGGCGCTATTATAGCCATTGCATTGAGTATTGCATTTTTAGTGACTTGGTTTATTGCGAAAAAGCTTAAAAATCAGGGGGTACAATTATTTGTAATTGCGGGTGTGGTAGCGTTTGCAACGGCGTTAATTGCTATTGAGTCAATTATGAATATTACTATTATTGCAGGCGCAAGAGGCTGGGGTTTTTATGCGCAATTACTTGCTGGTGCAGTAGGGGGTTATGTATTTGCAAAACTCATTAAGGCAAATAAGTACAAGGCAGAGCATCACGGTTTTTAAGTGAGTATTGGTCTGCAATGAAAAAAGCCGCTGCACATGATGCAGCGGCTTTTGTATGTATAAATTGCGTAGTGATATCAAAAAATCAAACTAAAAAGTTTATAACCACTTAAGCCAAAAATAAGCACTAATACCGGTAAAGTAAATAGATTTACCAACACTGAGTTAGTGTATTTACCCATTACAGAGCTTTGATTAACTAGCCAAACAAGGTAGGCAGTTACAATTGGCAACAGTAAACCGTTAGCGGCTTGGGCAAAAATTATCACGGCAACAGGGTCTAAACCCAGAGATGCTACGGCAGCACCAAATAATAAAATAACAATGGCAACGCTTTTAAAGCGAGTGTTATCCATTTTATTTGACCAACCTAACATGCCACACACTGCGTAGGCACCGGCAAGGGGGGCCGTGATTGCGCTGGTTAAGCCTGCGGCAAATAAACCAATAGCAAAAAAGTAATGGGCGGCATCACCTAGTAAGGGTTCAAGCTGCACCGCCATATTAGCAGCGCTAATTTGCCCTGCATCTGTGCCATAAAATGCCACTGACGCGGTTGATAAAATAGCTAGCGTGATCACGCCACCTAAGGTGATAGACACACCGGTATCGATGTTGGTTTCTTTAATTACTTTTTGTTTGTCACTTTCGCTGTCGTGGCGAGCAGCCAGTACCCCTGAGTGTAAAAATAAGTTGTATGGCACTATGGTAGTGCCTACCAATGCTAATACTGTGGTGACTGAGCCCTCTGGCATGCTAGGAATAAAGCCTGCTAACACATCACTAAGCGAGGGAGCTGCCATAACAAGCGTAGAGATAAACACTAGGCTCATTAAAATCACTAGCAAAATAAGCGCATTTTCAACAACTTTGTGTTTACCGCTGTAAAGTAAAACCGCACTTAAAAATGCAATGAGTGGCGTCCAAAGTTGGGCATTTACCTGAGGAAATATTTCAATTAATCCCATGCTGGCACCGCTTAAATTACCAGCCTCGTAGGCGGCACTGCCAACACCAATGGCGCTGATCACTAAAAATATAGCGAGAGATTTAAATAGGGGAGTTTCAATGTGGGCTCTTAGTGCTTGTGCTAAGTCTTGCCCGGTGGCTACGCCTAGGCGCGCCGCCATAGATTGTAATAATATGGTGGCAATTACTGAAAATAGTAATGTCCATATGAGTGCAAAACCAAAGTTTGCACCCGCCACGCTGGCGGTGGTAATAGTCCCTGGTCCAATGAAGGCAGCGGTGACGAGTAGTCCTGGTCCTAATCGCATAGTTTGACCCTAATAGTGCTTTTTATATTGCTATTTAAAGTTACACCTAACGTTTGTTTAACGTGATGCCTGTAATATTGCTGCCACTTATACTAAGTGCCTTGCAGCATTAGCCGCCCCTTGGCTTTGCCTTTTTTGATAACCATATGTTAAAAAAGGTCGCGTAGCATACCAACTTGTATATAAATTTAAAGGGGATAGGTTGCGTTTGCTTAAACTTTAAACGATTTAATTGGTTTTAGTTGTTATCAAGCTTTGGCACTCAGCAAAAATCTTATATGATGTTGACAATAGCACACAATATAAACTTTCAAAGGCGACCATTATTAGTGACTGTAATACATCACCTTTAACTGATAACTCAGAACAATCCCCTGAGATGATAATAACTAATTCAACATTAAAAATAGCCACATTTAACCTGTTTAATTATCTTGAGCCACCTAATGCTTATTATGAGTTTGAGCGAATATATACCGCAGAGCAATGGGCTAAAAAACAGCGCTGGATTATTGATTATTTAACCGAGCATCAGCCTGATGTAATCGGTTTTCAGGAAGTGTTTAGCATTGAGTCGCTTAAAGAGTTACTAAAGCAGCAAGGTTATGCGTACTTTGCTGTGGTAGATGAGCCACAGGTAATAGATGATTTTATTTATAAACGCCCCGTTGTAGCAATAGCCACAAAATACCCCATTGTTGAAGTAGCAAGCGTGAAACATGATCATGAGCTTGCTAATACCCTAGGTTTAACTGAAGATTTTGCCTTTAGCCGTAAAGTACTTAGAGCCACTATAAGTTTGCCGCATATCGGCAATACCGATTGTTATGTGGTACATTTTAAATCTAAACGGCCATTAATTGAGATTGATGAAAATAATAAAGAACTAACCGCTGAAAAAAACATTATCGAAATTTTAAAAGCGAATGTAGCGGGTGGTTGGGGCTCTACTATTCAGCGCGGTAGTGAAGCAACGTTACTGATGATTGAAATGATAAGTCGTCGTGAAGCCACGCAACAGCCTATGGTATTAATGGGAGATTTTAATAACGACCTAGCTGATGGCGTTTTAAGCCATTTATTAACCAACACACTGCGTTTTGCCCCCACATTTGATAGTAAAACTTACCTTGCAAAATATTGTCTTAACGATGCGTGGCAGTTATTTACAAAGTTAAACGATGATTGCGAGCCTGATGAAGTAGCTAATGAGCCAATAAAAGGTGTTACCGATGTAGATAGCCAAGGTTTAAAACCACTACGAAAAGCAACACATTACTTTGGCGCAAGCAGTTCAGTACTTGATTATATTTTGCTATCTTGTGAGTTTGATTCTGGCTATGACGACAGCTTTTTTGAAGTAAGCGATTATCATACTTACGATCGTCATTTAATTAACCCACAATTTGAGCGCGACGATTTGAGTACCGATCACGGCGTTGTATGTATCACGCTTAAATTACGAGAATAACTTTTAACTCACCACTGTTTAGTTACCAAGCCAAACAGTGGCGAGTCGCTATTTACTGACGAGGGTTAATTTCTAAAGGTGATAAGGTAATGGTGGCATTACTACTTGCGCCTTTATAACCTTGATACTCTTTGTTTTCGAACAGCGTGTAAAAAACATCGACATAATCATCATTATTGGTAAACCATTCATCAGGCATTGCTTTAAGTAACTCATTAGTGAGTTTAGGAATAATAGTATAGCCCTGTGCTTGTAAATCAGGGATGCTTGCCATTACTTGCTCTGATATTTCTAATAACTTCATTGCTAAGGTTTTATAATTTGTGTTGTCATCTTGCTCCATTAAAAGCAAATCAACTGCCTGCCAACGATAGCGTTGCCAATGAATTAAAACCTGATTTGGGCTGTAATTGGTTTGGTCATGATCTAAATAAGGTAAATCAACAATATCTAATATTGGTTCATCCCTGCTAGGATCGATCCCCGTTACAATGGCATAAACCTCTGCTTTTCCTGAAATCCAAGGCTCTTTATCATCCTCTAAGTGTATTTTTTTCAGCACGCTAGTTTGTAATGGCTGCTCATTACTTAATTGATTTTGTGGGCTAACCATGTTTTTGCTGAGCTTATTAGCAGATAAAATGCTTTTCATTACTGCAATACCCGCATCCTGTACTTTTTGTTGATCTAGCTCGACAATAAAAACAGGTTGGGTTGGCATTTGGTCAACACTCAAGTAATGAATGTCACCAAACTGATCAAACGCTTCAATTTCACTCCATTGGCTATCGTCACCAGCGGGTGTAAATGCGAATAAAGGGCTTTCTCCTTGTTGCCAATCAGTAAGCATGGTTTTGCTAGCTAAACGTACTTGTAACAAGCTTCCTGTATTGTTTGGTAAGCCTTTAAGTTGTTGTAAGGCGCTATTTGCCTGACTTATATTATTATGTGATGTATGCAGAGCTAACGCGGGTAACTGATCAAGATTTAAAGCCAAGTTATACTTATTTAGTGAGTGTTTTATATCTGCACTTAATACTGGATAATTAATCGCTACTTGCTTTGCGAAATTACGCTTAATAGTTGTTACGTTTTTGTATTGAGCTTGCTGTACCACGTTTTCTGCATTTTCAATATGATCTTGAGCTGAAAAAGCAGGTACTGCTATAAAGTTCAACAATGCCACTGCGACTAAAGATTTGGGTATTTTATTTTTCATATAAACTCCACGTTCCGTTTTTAGTAACACTTATAAAACAATAATTAGAATAAATGCTCAAGTTAAATTTATAAAATACGTAATTAGTATTAAATGTGGGTTTGTTTTAGTACACCTTACATAAAGATCGTAATTTTTATATAAAGCGGGAATCTATTACAAAAAATGTATTTTTTATAAAATAATTTGTAAATATATCAGTTGGTTAAATTTGGCTTAATAGTTGCTGTAATAATTACTCCAATAACAACACAAAGGATTAAACAATGACCGATATTGCACACTCTGCGTTTGTAGCATTTTATCTGTATTTAATTATGGTTTTAGTGCAGTGGGCCGTGGCGACGTTTAGTAAGGCTAAACAACCCGGTGCCGTGCCAGGGAAAATTGATAAAGAACTATCTCATGGGAGCTTTATATTTAGGGCACATCGTACTTTTCATAACACCTTAGAAAACAGTGCACTGTTTATAGGAACGGTTTTATTTGCTTTTGTGATGAATTACCACAGCTCGGTATTTGCAATATGTATTTGGGTATATGTGATTGCACGTTTAATTCATATGGCACTTTATTACGCGATAGCCACCGAGAAAAACCCAAGCCCGCGTAGTTACTTCTTTTTAATCGGTGTGATTGCAAACATTGTGATGTTAGTGCTGTTAGGACTGCGATTAGCCAGTTAATTAAATGATTAAAGCGAAAAGCAGACAGTCCCTAGCTTTTCGCTTACTTATTTTTTTGGGCTGGCTTTGTTTTTCGAGTCACCATAAAACACATTAATGAGCCTAATGTAACTAATACTACGCCTTGCCAAAATGCGCTAGTAAGCGATATTGATAAGTAAATAGAGGCAAATAGCGTAGACAATACAGGAATAAAGTAAGACAAGGTGCCTAACAACACTAGGTTACCGCCAATGATTGCTTGGTTCCACAATGCGTAACCTCCACCAATAACAATACCTGCTAATACTAAGGTCAAGCTAGAATATAGGCTAAACTCAAAGCTGGGTTCATTACTCAGTCCGTAACTTATCCATAAAGCGATTGCCGTGGCTGCAAAAAATACACTAATGGCATTTTTACCCTCGCTAAGTTTAACCGTTACACTGCAATACACAGCCCAAATAAACGCTGCTGCAAACGCCATAGAGTAGGGCAATGGGTTGTCACTAATATTAGCAGTTAATACAGCCATTGATAAACCACTGTTGCCTGCAATACACCATGCAACACCTAAAAACGCAATCAGTATGCTTGGGTAGACTAATACGCTTACTTTAGTGCGGTTAACAATAATCGATAATAAAATGGTTAACGCTGGCCAAAGGTAGTTAATAATTGCCATTTCTAACGCTTGTTGGCGACTATTCGCAAAGCCAAGCGATAAAGCTAAACACATTTCGTAAATAACAAATAAGCTGCCACCAAAGACTAAATAGCGTTTTGGGTAATTACTTAGCCTTGGTACACCCATGACTAACATTAGAAAAATCGCACTGACGCTATAAATTAAAGCGGCACCGCCAATAGGGCTAAATAATTCTGATAAATCACGAATAAAGGCAGTTAAACTGCTCCAAAGTAAAATAGCGAGCACCCCATAAAGGGTGTATTTATGTTTGCTTAAAAATGACATGGTGAATTGCTTGATGAATGATAAAAAGTCAGTCGCGAATGTGACATTTTAAAAACAGTGGGGCAAGAGGTAGATTATAAAATTCGACTAAATGGCTATAAATAGCCTTTAAAATCAATAAATAAGTTAACTTTTAGTAAACAAGAGCAGGCTATAATGATAGCCTGCCCTCAAGTAGTTTAATTACTCAACGCCAATAAAGCCGCCAGTTTGATGTGCCCACAATGCAGCATAAATGCCGCCTTGGGCAATTAACTCATCGTGACTGCCTTGCTCTACAACACCGCCTTCATCAAGCACGATGAGTCTGTCCATTTGCGCAATGGTTGATAATCGGTGTGCAATAGCAATAACCGTTTTGCCTGTCATTAAATCATCTAAGCTGGCTTGAATAGCTGCTTCTACCTCTGAGTCTAAAGCGCTGGTGGCTTCATCAAGTATAAGAATAGGCGCATTTTTAAGTAACACCCGAGCAATAGCAATCCGCTGACGCTGCCCGCCAGAGAGGGTTACCCCTCGTTCGCCCACTTGTGCATCAAAGCCTTTATTGCCTTTGCTGTCTTCTAAATCGGTTATAAAATCGAGCGCTTTGGCTTGTTTGGTCGCATCGAGCATTTCCGCTTCTGTGGCATCGGGCCTGCCGTATAAAATGTTATCTTTTACTGAGCGGTGTAGTAAGGATGTGTCTTGGGTAACCATAGCGATATAGCGGCGCAAGCTTTCTTGGCTTACATCGGTTATATTTTGGCCGTCAATACTAATACTGCCCTTGTCGGTATCGTAAAAGCGCAGCAATAAGTTAACCAATGTCGATTTACCTGCGCCAGAGCGACCTACCAAGCCAATTTTTTCGCCCGGTTTAATATTTAAGTTTAAACCGTTAATTACTGGGCCTCGGTTATTTTCATTGGCGGCTTTACCATAATTAAAGTGTACATTGTTAAAGTCGATAGCCCCTTGAGTTACTTTTAGGCTGTCGGCTTTTGGCTTGTCATCAACCGCAATCGGGTTCGAAAGGGTGCGCATACCATCGGCTACAGTTCCAATGTTTTCAAATAAGCTGCTAATTTCCCACATGATCCACTGGGCCATACCATTAAGCCTTAACGACAAACTCAATGCGACTGCAATAGCCCCCGCACTAATGGCACTTAACGACCATAAATACAAAGACACCGCTGCCACCGAAAATACCAGTAAATAGTTCAAGCTTTGAATAACCACGTTAAGGCTAGTTACTAAACGCATTTGTTTATAAACAGGCTGTAAAAATACATCCATGCTTTGTTTAGCGTATTGCTCTTCGCGTTGGGTATAAGAAAATAGCTTAATGGTTGAAATATTGGTGTAGCTGTCAACAATACGGCCGGTCATTTCTGAGCGTGCGTCAGCTTGTGAGCTAGCAATGCTTTTTAACCGTGGTACAAAGTAAATTTGCACGCAAATATATAATGCTAACCACACTAATAATGGCAGCATTAAGCGCCAATCTGAGGCGGCTACTAAAAACACCATTGAGCCAAAATAAACGGCAATGTACATTAATACATCAAGTAACTTTGTGACTGACTCACGCACAGCCAATGAGGTTTGTAACACTTTAGTGGCTATTCGTCCGGCAAATTCATTTTGATAAAAGCTAACACTTTGGCGTAATAAATAACGGTGCGCTAGCCAACGTATCGACATTGGATAGTTGCCTAATAAAGCTTGATGTAAAATGGCTGACCTAAAAAATACCACCACAGGCATCACAACCAAGAGCATTAACCCCATTTTTATCAATTCGGATTGTTGCTGCGAAAAAAGTTCTTCAGGGGTGTACTCGCCAAGCCAGTCAACCAGTTGTCCCATGTAACTAAATAAAGACACTTCTAAAATAGCTAATAATGCGGCACTGAGCGACATAAGTACCAACGACAGTTCCATGCCTTTGGTGTAATGGCGGCAAAATGCAAATAAGGTATTAGGAGGTTGAGACGGAGAATGCTCTGGAAATGGTTTAGTCATCCGTTCAAATAGTCGATACATATTAGAAGCTTATTAAGTATTTATAGAGGTATCCCACTATACCATTGTAAAGCACAAAGACGCAGTGGGAATGAGGTGTTTACCCGTTATCTTAGGTTGAATTAACGCTTTAAAGTTTTGTATGACCGGTTTTATTTTTTACCAGCCAGTAAGATATACCCAAGGCTATCGTTACCAATGCAAGGCCAACAATTTGTTCTGAGGTTACTAATTTTAAATCTAGAACAATAATTTTACGGGCAACGGCCATTAGTGCAGTGGCAATTACCAGTTCAACCGGTAGTGAACTTGAACCTAAATATAAACGAATATTAGTAAATATTTCTACTGCAATAAGCACAACCATAAAAGCACCAAAGGTTTGCAGAATGTCTTCAATGTTTAATAAAAAGTAAGGGGGAGAGCTCAATCGCATATATAAAACATATACAACATCAGCAATACTCCAAAAAATAACAAGCACCATGAGTACCGCTAATATTTTGATAGCAAAGCGAATCGCATGATGTAAGTGTTGCATAAGCGGATCAACATGATCCTCAGGTAATTCTTCGTGTTTCTTCATATTTTTACAGCACCTTATTATTTTTAAACAGGGTATATAAAATGATAGCTGATTAATTGTGATTATCTTTTTAATATACGTACAAAACAGCATAAGTGATTATTTTTCTGATGAAAATGAACAAACTGAGCAAGCGGTAGCTAAAGTGAGCGTGTTAATTAAATGTAATTTAACCTGAGGTTTTTAACGTTTATCTCAAAAGCATTGCTGTATACCTACAGAGCTGTCATTTTAAAAACATCAATAATAAGGATTAAACTGCTATGTCAATTTCACCTTTAAAGTTAGTTACTCGGATTATTAAGTATAGTGCGGTTGCATCTGTTTGTAGCGCGTCATTTTATAGTGTGGCGGCACAAACCACACAACAAGCTTCATTGCACCAAATTGCAGGGCAAATTTCAGCGCAGCGTATTGGAGATGATATTCAAACGCTGGTGGACTTTGGTACTCGCCATACTTTATCTGAAACTAAATCGGATACCCGTGGTATTGGCGCGGCAAGACGTTGGATAAAAAAAGAATTTGAAGCAATTTCTGCACAGTGTGGTGGCTGTTTAGAAATACTAGAAGTAAAGCAAACCATTTCGGGAGAAAAGCGTATTCCTAACCCTGTAGAAGTGGTTAATATAATCGCGATTCAGCGCGGTAGCACCGACCCTAATCGTATGGTGATGATGTCGGGAGATATAGATTCACGTGTCAGTGATGTCATGGACTTTACTAGCGATTCGCCCGGGGCAAACGATAATGCATCAGGGGTTGCCGGTGTGATTGAGGCGGCGCGGGTGTTATCGCAATATAAATTTAATGGCTCGGTTGTATACGCCGCACTCTCAGGTGAAGAGCAAGGTTTATTTGGTGGTAAAATTTTAACTGAGTATGCGCAAAAAAATAACTGGCAAGTGCATGGTGTTTTAAATAACGACATGATTGGCAACATTACCGGCATTAATGGCGTAACCGATAATACTACTGCACGTATTTTTTCTGAAGGCACGCGCGTAGTTGAAACTAAAGAGCAAGCCCGTACTCGTCGTTTTACTGGCGGCGAAGTTGATTCGGCGAGCCGTAATTTAGCACGTTACATAGACACCATTGCTGATAAATATATTGAAAACCTAGACACCATGCTGGTATACAGACTCGACCGTTTTGCCCGAGGCGGGCATCATCGTCCGTTCAATGATGCGGGCTTTGCGGCTGTGCGTATTATGGAGACTAACGAGCATTATGACCGTCAACATCAAGACCTACGCACCGAAAATGGGGTAGTGTACGGTGATACCATTGATGGGGTTGATTTTGATTACGCGGCAAAGTTAACTTCATTAAATGCGGTGAGTCTTGCGTCCATGGCGTGGGCTCCTGCGCCACCTAAAGAGGTGAAAATTAGTGGTGCCGTACGCGCCAGTACCACACTTTCTTGGCAGCCAACAGAGGATAAAAATGTAGCGGGCTATCGTATATACTGGCGCTACACCAGTGAGCCACAGTGGCAATACAGTCAATGGGTCGATAATGTCAGTGAATTTACCCTAAAAAATGTGGTTATTGATAACTACTATTTTGGGGTTGCTAGTGTTAACAAACAGGGTATTGAATCGCCAGTTGTATTCCCAGGTGCTGTGGGTTCGTTTGATCACAACATAAAGTAAGTGTGTTTTGTTTAAAAACCCAGCAAACAGCTGCGAATAAGGTGTTAAGCTCGCTATTTATGCTTGCGCCTTATTTGTTATGCCCTTAAAGTGTAAACAAAGAAGTAAAAAGGTTATTAAAATGCAGCAACAAGAACAAAAACCATTAACACCAGAGCAGCAAGCTGAACTTCAGCAACAAGAAATTCAATGGCAGCGCGAATGTTTTCAAAATGCGCAAAAACATTTAGCTGAAAAAGGCATTATGCCTAAAACCTTGCTTGAAAAAGAAAGCCGTTTTTTAGCACCTTTATGCGCACTTTGGAAATTTAAAGCGCAAAACGGTAAAAGCTATTGGGTGATCACCGGTCGTTTACCAACCGATCATGCTGAAGCGTCTGCAGCAAAAGATGCACGTGATGCCATGCGTTATTTTTCATTGCAGTGGCAGTTAAAAGCCGACCAAATTATTACAGCGGGTGCGCGTGATAAAACCCAAGCCGATTTTGCAAACTTACTTATAAATCGTGCTCACGGCTTATATGAAATGCATGAAAATGAGCAGCTTTGGGCAAAAGAACCAGCTTAAAATAAAGGTAATTAACCTTTAAAAAAACCTAACTTAGTGACCTAAGTTAGGTTTTTTTTCAGCTATCGCCTTGCAAGAAGCTTAATACGCGCTATCTACTCGTACTGTGTTATTAGTTAAGTAAATAAGGCGAACATTATCCCCTTGGTGAAACCGCATAGCGGGATCGTTGTCTTGTACCACCATAAATTGCTCACCACTTTCTACTTGTATCAATAATTCAACGAGTTGAGTGTATTCATAGCGTTGTGTTTGCTGCTGATTATGGGCAACGTTACCACCAATCACCGATCCTAAAATAGTCGCTACAGTACGACCACTGCCGCCGCCAAACTGGTTACCAACGACACCGCCTAATAAGGCACCGCCAAAGGTTTTCCAGCCGTTACTTTTGTCTTGTACTAATTGTTGCTCAGTAATAGTGCGCACCGACTTTACTTTCCCAAATAGTACTTGCTGTACAGGAACGGCTTTATTGCGTTCATACTTGGCAAACGTTGGGGTACTCACTACTAATAAAGCGCATAAAATTAAGCTAAGCGTTTTCATAGTTCGCTCCTATTGTTACCAACCAAATGTTGATTTTTCGCGCGTTTTACGAATTTCAGTTTCATCAGCCCATTCAACCAGGCCGCTTTGCATATCCATTAAACGCATTGTAAATTTGTAGTACACATCGGCTTTATCGGCATTAGATTTAACAATGCTTGATAGGTTACCGTATAGCATATATTGCGCGCCAATTTGCTTACCAAAAGCAACCGCAGTGCTTGGGTTGACTAGGGCGTCTTCGTTTTGAAATGTAATTTGCTCACGAACCGCTTCTACACGGGTCATATCAACAAATCTAAATTTGCCGCTACGCAGTAATTGAGTAGAGATTGAGTCGGTGATTGATTCTGTATCTATGTGTTCACTGGTTTTATTTTTAATACGCTCTACAAATACCACTGGGCGTGTATTGGCGGTCATAGTACCAACCACAGGCGAACTAAGCAGAGAGTTGGTCATTTGCGAGGCGACTTTTTGTAAGTCAGTAGAGCCAAAGTTTATATCTGTGGTTTCTACGGCTTGGGCATCACCATAGCTGACAACCGCTTTGTTGGCACAGCCTGAAAGTGTCAGTGCCGCTAAGCCTAAAATTGCATAACTAGACAGTGATTTAAATTGTTTATTGATCATCATGATTTCCTTTAATCTTTAAATTCTTGTGCGTCGGTTGATACTTCTCTTACCGCTAATGAGAAAGTAACGGCATCAGAGCTAGGCGCTAGCCCTGCAAGCTGAGTTTTAGCAAAGCCAAATAATGTTAGGGCTTGCCACGGTGAATGGTTGCCTTTAATAACAAAGCCATCTTTATCAAACCAGTTAAATTGATACTGTAAGTATTGCGACTTTTTATAGGTACTCGCTAAAGTTACCACCACATCGGTCAGGTTATTTGTTTGACGCGTTTTTACATCACTAATTAAAAGCTTTTTAGCTAACTGCGGGTTATTAACGTTGAGCTGCTCTTTGTAAGCGTTGGCAGCTTGCTCAACCCCAATACCTGAGGTTACAGGTCGGCTGCTACATGCGCTGAGCATAATTAACGCAATAACGGGAAGTATGTATTTCATGATGGCTCCTAAAGTTGCACTACATGGGAGTTAAAATAGTTATTAACAGAGGTTAGGTAGATTAACGTTAACCCTTGCTTACTAACGGTAAAATTTATTGGCGGTTGTGAGCCAACATTTAAAGTGTGTTCGCCTGCTTTTACGGCACTGCGAGCAAGGCTGATCTGATTAGGCAGGGTAAGCCAACTGCGCGTATCTGCTTGCTCAGATGCAAGATTATATAAATTTGCTAAAATGTTCCCCACATCACCGGCACTGCGCGCAAGCTCTGCACGCATTTTTTCTTTAGCGACAAGGCGTAATATTTGCCTTGAAACACGCCCAGCTACTTGCTGCTCTAAGGTTTTAGCAGCCAGTGCTTCTAAATGCACTAACGGACTTAATGCTAATACTTGGTTATTAACCTTTATATTATTTACTGCGCTGCTGTAGGCATTATTTATATAAACGGGCATTGCTAGGCTATAAAAGCGGGCATCTCCCTGCGAAGTATAAATAGGCAATCGCAATTTAAACTCGTGCTGTTTTGGTATCAGGCCTTGTTCAAATAATATAACTACTTCGCCTTGATTTTTATCTATGGCGTTTACTTCACCAAACTGTCGCTTAAATTGCTGGTAGTCATCCGCAAAACCTTGCTGCTTAGCAAGGCGCAATATATCTTGCTGTAAATACGGATTGTTAGGTTGTATTTCGAGCGCTTTTTTATAGTCTATGTAGGCATCATCGCCTTGCTTTGCCGTTTCATATAACAACCCGGATAAGTAAAACGTGTACGCATTTTGAAAGCCATTTTTTACCGAGCGAATTAAATTATCCATATCTGGGTAGTGTTGCTGTGCTTGGGCAATGGCATTATCAAACTCGCTTTGATTATCAAGTAGTGCATCAACTTGTACTTTATTGGCACGGCGTATTTCAACTAACGCGCTCTCAATATCGCGTTTATAAACATAATTAAGTGCTTTGTAGCTATGCAACATACTCATTTCGTAAGCAGGGGGGATATAACCTATCGCTGAGTCGTTGGTTAACAGCGCATTACTTTGCTCAAGCCCTGCACTTACTTGTATTTGGGCTGCTTGGCGCTTAGCTTGCATTTGTTGGTAGACAGTTTCAAAATATGTTTGCGCACTGTCTGGGTTATTCGCTAAATCAGCAATACGGCCTTGCTCTAATTGGTTCAGTAAATAATTACTATGTGCTTTACTGTTGGTTTTTATAAGGGCGCGTGCATTTTCAATATTATTATTACTAATAGCTTGCCTAACAGGGGTGGTGTTTGTGGCATAATCATTAAACAGATCGTCAAAGCCTATAGTGCTGCAACCACTTACAATAAAGCAAAAACTGAAAATTAAAATGTGACGCACACGCACTCCTCTTATCTATTTTGTAAGGTTAACACATGGCTTATAAATGTAGGTGTGAAAGATTGTAAAAAAGCGTAGTGTATAAACATAGGTTAAAAACCCTTTATTATTAAAAAATAATCATGTTAACGTCTAAAGGTTAATAATTAACGTAACCGTGTCTAAAGCGGTGCTATTTTTTAGGTTAGGAATTCATTTGAAAGCCACTCTGTTTACTATTATCGCGTTAGTTGCTTTTGCTGCCAATTCGTTATTGTGTCGTTTAGCGTTAGCCCAAGGTTATATTGATGCGTGGAATTTTACTGCTATACGGCTACTCAGCGGGGCGGTGTGTTTGACTATTATTATGCTGCTCTATACAAGGCAGTTAAATAAAAAAGCACAATTAAGTAGCCCCGTTATTAATGATACCGGAAGTTGGCGAAGCAGTGCGAGCTTGCTGATATACGCGCTGTGTTTTTCTGTTGCCTATATAGAGCTAGATACCGGCATGGGCGCACTTATTTTATTTTCTGCGGTGCAATTTACCATGATTAGTTGGGGTATATATAAACAAGAGCGCTTATCTGCTGTGCAATGGCTTGCATTTATTGTGGCGTTTGCGGCTTTTGTTTACTTAATGCTACCCTCGCAAACAGCACCACCGTTAATGGCGGCATTATTAATGAGCATAAGTGGCGTGGCATGGGGAATTTATAGCATTAGAGGCAAAGCGTGTGTGTCACCACTTAGGGCCACTACTTATAACTTTATTCGCAGCTTATTGGTGCTACCTATTTTGATTGTGGTGGGCATGAGCCAGCTTAAGAATATTCGTATGGAAGGGGTGTTACTTGCCATCGGCTCAGGTGCGATAGCATCGGGTGTTGGTTACAGTATTTGGTATGTGGCTATGCCATTATTAAAAAGCACGCATGCAGCTATAGTGCAGTTATGCGTGCCCGTTTTGGCGGCTATTGCAGGAGCGGTATTTTTATCGGAAACATTAACTCTGCAATTTATGCTCTCCAGCAGTATCATTTTATTAGCGATATTGGTTTTTACGTTAAATAAAAAAACTAACTAATACTGCTTAGCTGGTGGACTGACATTGATCACAAAGCGCTCATATAAAGCAGGTAAGTGGGTTAAAATAGCGTCTTTACCTAATAAATCACTCTCTTTAATACAATTGTGTAATACCTCAAGTGATAAATGGCTCATAAGCTGCTCTGACTGCGCAATGTGGCTAATATGCCAAAGCTCAGGGGCAACACCGCCTAAATCGTGCTGATAAGGCCGATAAAATCCAAATTCTGCTAGGTGAGTGTCTAGCCATTGACTTAGTTCGGCAAAAGGTCCGCCATGCTGATATTCATCGGGGGTTAGTTGCAACTCATAATCGTCACTCACTGCGCTTTTATCAAAAATATCTAAGTCAGTGCCTAAATGATGGCGACTTGCACCTGGCAGTGCAGAGTACAGCATTATGGCGGTACATTTTTCAATATCACTCAGTGAATTTAGTTCAATGGCTTGTTGCGCTTTGTTTAACACCACGCGCTTATTTGAAAATTTAGCATTCCAAATAGCCGATTGACGATTAAAATCCCGAAAGCTTGATGCAATACATAAATCAAAGCCAGCGGATGCGGCCGCTGATTGCAGTGCAATAAAGTCGTTGACAATATTGGCATGCAAATAATGGTTTTGTATAGCAACTAGGTGTGCATCACTTTGCCCGGTGATACATTGTATGAGTTCTTTATTTGCATTCATTAAGTTAACAGTTGTTCTAATATTTGCTCGTAAATATCCGCCAGCGCGATTAGGTCGTCTGTACTGACACACTCATCCACTTTATGAATTGTGGCGTTACGTGGCCCCAGCTCGATTACTTTAGCGCCGGTTTGGGCAATAAAGCGGCCATCTGATGTTCCACCTGTTGTTTCTAAGTTAGTGGTTAAGCCAGTTACTGATTTAATGGCAGCGACTGTAGCATCAACTAACGGACCGTGATCGGTTAAAAACGGTAGGCCGTTTACAATCCAATTTAGTTCGTAATTCAAATTGTGCTTTTGTAAAATCGCGTTCACTTTTTGTTGCAGCTGCTGATGAGTAACTTCGGTGCTAAACCTAAAGTTAAATTGTACTTCAAGCTCACCGGGGATCACATTACCAGCACCTGTGCCGCCATTAATGTTAGAGATTTGAAAGCTGGTTGCTGGGAAAAAATCATTACCCATATCCCATACAGTTTGGCTTAGCTCAGTTAAAGCTGGCGTGGCTAAATGAATTGGGTTTTGTGCTAAATGTGGGTAAGCCACATGCCCTTGCACACCGGCTATGGTTAGAAAACCAGTGAGTGAACCACGACGACCGTTTTTAACCACATCTCCGAGCACATCGCGCGATGAAGGCTCGCCAACAAGACACATATCAATTTTTTCTCCGCGCTCTTCTAAAGTATCTATTACGCGGGTAGTGCCGTTGATAAAAGGGCCCTCTTCATCTGAGGTGATCAAAAACGAGATAGAGCCTTTATGATCAGGGTGCTTGGTTACAAAACGCTCTGTTGCCACAACCATGGCTGCCAGTGAGCCTTTCATGTCGGCTGCGCCACGGCCATGTAATAAGCCGTCTTCAATTAGCCCAGCAAAAGGGGGGTGCTGCCAATTTTTTTCAGGCCCAGTGGGCACCACATCGGTATGACCTGCAAAACAAAAGTGTGGTGATTGCGACCCTTTTCGTGCCCAAGTGTTGAGGGTGTCGGTAAAAAACAGCGATTCGATGTCAAAGCCAATTGCGCTTAGACGCTCATTCATCATATGTTGGCAGCCTGCATCTTCAGGGGTAACGGATTCACGCTGAATTAAAGCTTGGGCTAGGGTAATTACTGGGTGAGTCATTATTTAAAGATCTCATCGTACTGGGCTGCTTTAAAGCCTAAATGGTATTGCCCGTTATTAATAAGAACAGGGCGTTTAATCATTGCAGGTTGTTGAACCAATAAATCGATAGCAGTTTGCTTAGTTAAACTTTGCTTTTGCTCATCTGACAATACTCTGTATGTTGTACCACGTTTATTAACAAGTTGCTCCCAGTCAATATGCTCTGCAAAATCGCTGACCATACTGTGATTAACGCCGTCTTTACGATAGTCATGAAAAGTGAATGCGATGTCATTATCGCTTAAGTATTTTTTTGCTTTTTTAATAGTGTCGCAGTTGCTAATGCCATAGAGAGTGATCATAAATCTACTTCTTTTTGATAATAGTTAATAAGGTATCTACACCTGCATTGACCTGCGGGTGAGAATAATGAAAAGTGCCTAAATCGTGGCCATTGAGAATAATAAGGCTGGCTAAAATAGGCGCATCGAGTTCACGCAAATCAAAATAAGCAAGCCGTTGGCCTTTGGTTATTTTGCTGCCATTAAGCTGGGCAATATGAGTATGTGTGAGAGTTTGCGAATCAGGAA
Source organism: Pseudoalteromonas sp. SK18 (assembly GCF_001974855.1). Taxonomy (GTDB): domain Bacteria; phylum Pseudomonadota; class Gammaproteobacteria; order Enterobacterales; family Alteromonadaceae; genus Pseudoalteromonas. The sequence goes on from NZ_MTQB01000021.1 coordinate 20,496, forward strand.
CGGCTAAGTTTATTAATACTTTTAAGCCATTTTTAGCTTTTAGAATAAATTCGCACCCGCCGCTTTTAACTTGCAACAAAGTCCCATTAAATGGCGCTAACACTTTATGGCTTGATAAACTGACAATAATCCCTGGACCTAAAGTTCCAAAGCGGAAAAAAGCTTCAGGGTGGGCGTCCATTGGCATCACTTTGCCACTGAATGGACTCGTTATTTGTATTGCGCTTCGGCCAATTTTATTTTTAGTTAAATAGCTAACGTCTTCAGATTTCATTATTAATTAAGTTACCACGTTGTAGCCATCGGCTTTAAGAGCAGCGATTGCTTTGTTGACCGTTTGTTTTTTTACTAAAATATAGTCGGTGTCGTAGGTTGAAATTGAAAAAATCGATATGCCAGCTCTTGCTAACACCCCTGAAATATTTGCCATGATACCGGTTAACGAAAACCCTAAGGGGCCAATTACTTCCAGTGCTTGCCAATTTGACTCTGTATCTTGGCTGTCAATTATAAACTCATCAGGGCAGACAACCGACAGTTCATCGTGCGTTTTTGAAATAAAAAACAATGGTTGTTTTAACAGTGCAGGGGGAATGTCAGCATCAAGCGCTAAACTATGAATTGATAAAACAGTACTGTGTAGTTGTAGTGTTTGTTTTGACATAAAACCCATCGCTAGCAGCAATATAATAGCTTTATAGTATAGAGTATTGAATCTAAATTAAAGGCTCAAACTTAGCCGTTGTTAAAGTTTTTACTAATTAAAAAATAATTGTCCACAATTTCTGTGGATAAGCTTGGGGGTTGTAAGGTATAAATAGCCTAACCTATTAATAATTAATTAAAAATTGGCTAGGCTATAAAAGGCACATGTAAATGAAAGGGGTTAATTAAGTGCCTCAACTTGTGCTGCTTGTATGGCTGTCAAAGCAATGGTGTACACTATGTCGTCGACTAATGCGCCACGGCTTAAGTCGTTAACCGGTTTACGCATCCCTTGTAACATAGGACCGATACTGATTAAATCAGCGCTTCGTTGTACCGCTTTATACGTGGTGTTGCCGGTATTTAAATCAGGGAATATAAACACCGTTGCTTTGCCCGCAACAGGGCTGTTTGGTGCTTTTTTAATTGCTACACTTTCCATAATTGCCGCATCGTACTGTAGTGGCCCATCTATAATTAGATCAGGGCGCTTTTGCTGGGCAAGCTTAGTTGCCGCTCGCACTTTTTCTACATCAGCCCCACTGCCTGAATCACCCGTACTGTAACTTATCATGGCTACGCGAGGCTCAATGCCAAATGCCGCTGCTGAGTCGGCAGATTGAATTGCAATGTCGGCCAGTTGTTCGGCATTAGGATCGGGATTAATTGCGCAATCACCATAAACCAGTACCTGATCAGGCAATAGCATAAAGAACACAGATGACACTAATGATGAACCTGGCGCGGTTTTAATTAACTGTAACGGTGGGCGAATGGTATTGGCAGTGGTGTTTACCGCACCCGATACCAGACCATCGACTTTTCCTTGCTCTAGCATCATGGTGCCAAGTACCACGTGATCTTGTAGCTGCTCTTTGGCTATTACGTCAGTAAGGCCTTTATTTTTACGGATTTCCACCATAGGTGCCACGTAGTCATTTATAATACTGCTTGGTTCAACAACGGTTACATGCTCGTTGAGCTCAATGCCTTGTTGCTCTGCAATACGTAATATTTCATCACGGTCACCCAATAAAATAGTTTTAGCAATGCCGCGCTGGCCACAAATAGCGGCTGCTTTAATGGTTCTAGGTTCGTTACCTTCAGGTAGTACAATTGTTTTATCGGCTTTGCGAGCTTTTTCAGTTAATAAGTATCTAAAAGCAGGAGGAGATAGTTTACGCGTTTTCCCAACACTTTTAGCTAAGCTGTCTAACCAATCAGAATCTATATATTCTGCATTATGATCTTTTACTTTTTCAATGCGTTGTTCATCATCGCTTGGCACTTCTAGGTTAAAGTTATGCAGCAATAATGAGGTACGCCAAGTATCGCCTTCGGTTGCTAAAATAGGCAGACCTGTTTGCATGGCCTGTTCGCACAACGCCATAATACGCGGCTCAGGCTCAAAACCACCTGTGAGCAAAATAGCACCTAGTTTGGTACCGTTCATAGCAGACAAACAGGCTGCAACCAGTATATCTGAACGATCACCTGGGGTAACCAGCAATGCACCTGGAGTAAAGTAATTTAGAATATTTGATACTGTGCGTGCACAAAAAGTAATGCGTCTGAGTCGACGGTGCACCATATCGCCTTCGTTAATCATAGTGGCTTTTAAATAAGCACTTAAATCTTTAACGCGCGGCGCTACCAGCTCAAAGTCCCATGGAATTGCGCCAAGTAACATAAAAGGATTTTTTCTAAAAATAGGTAAAGAAGCTAGGCGATTAAGCTCGTTATCAAGTGCTTCTGGCTTGTAAGTATCGACTAAATCAGCGCGAGCGCGACCTTCTTCATCTAGAGGGGCATTTACTTTGTTGAAAATACAACCCAGAACACGAGGGTGATCTATGCCACCGTAATTTCCGGCAGCAATTTCAAGGCGATCTTCAATTTGCGTAATACTGTAATTTCCAGGAGTAAGCACAAATACAATATCGGCCCCTAAGGTTTGTGCAATTTCACGGTTTATGCGACCCGCATAAGGTTGGCGACGAGTAGGCACCATTCCTTCGATTATGGCCACTTCGTCATCGTTTATTTTACTTTGAAAACGTTCAACAATTTCCTCTAATAAATCATCACCTTTACCATCGCCAATCATTTGCTCTGCGTAATCAAGTGCAAACGGTGTTGGCGGATTAATTGGTGAGCCTTGAGTGACAATTTGAGTAGACTTTTCAGGGCCAGTTTCACCTGCACGTGGCTGGGCGATAGGTTTAAAAAAATTAACCTTAACCGTCTTTTGTTCCAGCGCTCTTACTAAACCAACTGATACTGAGGTTAAACCTACCCCTGTAGAGATAGGAACCAACATAATACGACGAGCCATATTATAACTCCTTGCTGATGTTTGCGGCATCAAGTGCAATAACCCATTCTTCGTTGGTTGGCATAACTACAGCCTTGCTTGTTGAATTGGTGGTACTAATTAATCCAGCTTGGCCAAACCGTGCATCAAGGTTTGCTTGAGGGTCTAAATTGATACCCAAAAAGGCTAACTGCGTAAGTACTTTTTCGCGAATAATATCGGAATTCTCGCCAATCCCACCGGTAAAAATAAGTGCATCTAATTTTTGTAGCGGTACCATATAGGCGGCTATTTGTTTTGCTAAGCGGTAGCAAAACATATTAAGTGCCAGCATGGCTTGCGAGTTGCCAGCAATGGCAGTCTCTTCAATAGTACGGCAATCGTTAGATAGCTCACTTATTCCTAATAAGCCACTCTTTTGATTTAGCAGGTCATCAATTTGCTGCGCAGTGTAATCAAGCTGCGTAGTTAAAAAGTTAAATAAGCCTGGGTCAATGTCGCCACAACGCGTACCCATAACTAGTCCTTCAAGTGGGGTTAAGCCCATACTGGTATCGACACTTTTTCCGTTTTTAATCGCACACACAGAGCAACCATTACCTAAGTGGGCACTAATAAAATTACTTTCTTCAATAGGGAGCGCCAACAATTTAGCGGTTTGACCCGCCACATAAAAATGGCTGGTGCCATGAAACCCATAGCGCCTAACCCCAAAGTCTTTATAAAGCTTATAAGGCAGTGCATAAAGGTAAGCAACTTCATCCATGGTCTGATGAAATGCCGTATCAAACACGGCTATTTGTGGTAAATCTTTAAATGATGCTTGTGCAGATGAAATACCCAGTAAATTAGCATGGCCATGTAAAGGAGCTAATGTGGCTGCTTGGGTAATACCTGAAATGACGTTTTCGTCGATTAACACAGATTGGGTAAAATGCTCGCCGCCATGAACTACACGATGACCCACTGCCACTAATTGCTCGTCTAGGTTGTGATCTTTTATTAAATCAACCAGCGTATCAATTGCATGAGCATGTGCTTGATTAGCAGCAAGCTTGATAGTGGTTTTTTCTCCCTTGAACTTATATTTGATTGAGGGAGCATCATCACCTAGGCGCTCAGCTAAACCTGAAATAATGTCGTTTCCTGTGCTTGCATCAATAATCGCAAACTTCAGACTTGAGCTTCCACAATTGAGTACCAAAACATGGTTTGGATTATTTAGGAGTGTTGGCATAGATTCATTTTCCATTTAAGTATTAATCAGTACACTTGGTTGATGTATAAGCCCTGTAGGCTCAAATGAGTGTAGACTAAAGTGTAGTTGACTTTATTGAAAGGGCTTTGTGAAATTCTTTCGATAATTTATGCTTTTTGTGAGTTTTACTTATGAAATTAAGCATTTTTACCGATAAAGTGAAAGCAGCTATAATTGTGTTACACTTTTATAGGTATTACGTTTGTTGAAGTGTTACAAACCGTGACGGTGAGGATTTATTAATGCAAAAAAGTGTGATGTCGCAAGTTCAATTAGGGCGTTCTTATGCTAAAACGTGGCCAATGCGTAAAGAGGTTGCGCCATTATTTGCAGAATTTAAAGTGATCAGAGCCACTGAGCTTGCGATTACAGTAATGCCAATATTAGCCATGCTGACCCTGTTTTTTCAGATTAATTACTTAGGCTCGGATTTTCTGCCCCAAGCGATTGCCAGTAGTCTGTTTTTTATCTCGTTGCCATTGCAAGGGCTTTTATGGTTGGGTAAACGTGCACAAACTGAATTAGAGCCCGCTATGCTGCAATGGTATAACGAGTTATTTGCAAAAATGGTTGCTAACGGTTATGACGCGCAAATGGGGAAAAACAAGCCCCGCTATTTGGAGCTTGCCGAATTACTAAAAGATATGTTCGATAAAATGGATAAAACGTTTACTAAAGAGCAGTTTTAGTAAATTGCGTGACATAAAATGACAAGGTGACGCTATGCTGTTGTTTTTGCTCAAGTGCTTGCCAATGTTCTGGCCTGAACTTCCACGCAAATGGTGTCATCATAATTAAGTTTTTAACATCGTTAAATGTAAGCGATACCTGCTCTGTGATTAATTGTTGCGATGTATTTTCAAAGCCCGCAGGTGCTGCTATTTCAGTGTGTTCGTTTACGTTGCTATAAATATAACCTTTTAGTTCTTTCAAGTGAGTTGGGCCTGGGCTTGCCACAATTAAGCGACCGTTATTTTTAATCAGACGCGCAAGTTCACTGTCAAATAAAGGCGCAAATACACTAACTAATACGTCAGCAAGCTGATCATCAAAAGGCGCTTGGCTGATTGAAGCAACGCTAAAATGGCATTGTTTGTAACGTTTTGCAGCATACTTTACTGCCGACTTTGATATATCAACACCATATACGTTAGCTTGGCTGCTGTTGGCAATGGCATGAGTATAAAACCCTTCACCACACCCCAAATCAATCACTATTTCGGCATTAAGTGGCTTAACGATATTGGCTAAAGCCGTTTGTAAAAAGCCATAATAACCTTGTTCTAAAAATGAGCGCCTAGCCTGTACCATTTCTAACGAATCGCCAGGCTGTTTAGAATTTTTGTTTTGCACAGGGAGTAAGTTTACGTAGCCTTCTTTGGCAAAATCGAAGCTGTGATTATTATCGCATCGTAATGTTTTATCATCGAGCGCTAGTGGCTGTTTACAAATAGGGCAATGGTAATGAAGACTCATGAGCCTAAATAGTCCTTATCAAAAAAAGTTTTTACCCAATGTGGGCGATAGGTGATCAGTACAGTGATTGCCATACCGTTTAGCATAGCTTCAGGAAAGGCCAAAATAGGACTTAGGTAAATATAATTCTCGCTCAGCTGATGCCAACTGTATTCACCTATTGCATAATAAAAAGCACCACCGAGTATAATGTTAACGCAGGCAACAACACCTGCCGTTAAAAAGCTACAAACAAATATATAGATAAAAAAATGCCGTGCTAAATAGTGATAACAGACAATAAAAACTAAATAGCTGAATAACACCGGTATAAAGGCACTAATAATGAGTTTTAATGCGACTAATTCAGGTGTTATTTGTCCAAAAGCAGTTAAAAGCGCTGTTGCCAGTGCACAACTTAAAATAGCAAGGCGCCACCCTAGTGTTAGAGTAACCGCGGTTATACCTAATATATGCAAGTCGAGACCGGGCAAAATACCGGCCTTGATACGCCATAAGAAAGCGAGCACCAGCGCACAAGCAAATACACCTGTTTGTCTTGCTGGGGTATTAAATAAGTGACTGTATGTTGATTTGTTAATGCTTAAAAAGCCGATAACGATGACAACAACCCACAGTAACCCTTGTAATTGCGCGCTCAACATAATCGTTAATTAAACTCTGACCAAATAGGCGCATGATCTGACGGTTTATCAATAGCACGTAATTCGTAATCTATACCAGTGTCGATACAGCGAGCTGCTAAGTCGTGCGTTGCCAGTACCACATCAATTCGAAGGCCGCGGTTATCAACAAACCCTTTTGAACGATAGTCAAACCAAGAGTATTGGTCGTTAGTTTCTGGATTTTGTTCTCTGAAGGTGTCTTTGAAACCCCAGTTTAATAGGGTAGCAAGCCACTCGCGTTCAACGGGTTGAAATGAACATTTCCCCGTTTTTAACCAACGTTTTGCGTTTACCTCGCCAATACCAATATCTAAATCGGTTGGTGAGATATTTATGTCTCCCATGACAATTACATCTTGATCAGGGGTGAAATGGCTATTTAAGTGAGTCATTAAATCTTGATAAAATTGACGCTTGTACGGGAACTTGGTTTCGTGATTAATGTTGTCGCCTTGAGGGAAATAACCATTCATTACATGCAGGTCACGGCCATCTTCTTGTTCTACAGTGACACTGATCATGCGCTTTTGCGACTCATCGGTGTCGGTAGTGAACCCTTTTAATACCGATTTAGGCTCTTTTTTGCATAACATTGCCACACCGTAATGCGCTTTTTGCCCATGAAAATAAACGTGGTAACCCATCTTTTGTACATCGTCTAGCGGAAACGCTTCATCGTGCACCTTGATCTCTTGAAGACCAATAATATCTGGCTGGTGTTTATCAATAATAGCTTGTAACTGATGGAGGCGAGCACGCAGGCCGTTGATATTAAAAGAAATCACTTTCATAAAGTTTACCTTCAAATTTATTTTCATTATTGGCTAAATTGTATCAGCATTTAGAGCGACATAACATGACTGAAATGAGAAAATAACTGCACAAATGTTGATCAATTGCTGCTTAATGTTTAAACATTGTAAATGCGATATTAAATAATAAAATAAATAAAATATTCAATTGATATGTTAAAAGTTGTCTATATAATGCGCAAAAATCGTTTGTTTAACTCGTTCAAATAGGACTACCTGATGAAAACTCAATTACTTTTAGCTGCCTCTCTTTTTGTTTCTGTTACCGCTTCTGCACAAAGCAATGCGTATTACAGCAAAGACAACAAATTAGAGTCAAACTTATGTGTAGTAAGCGCCAATGAAGGTTTTTCAGCTGCACGTAAAATGGCAGCAAAGCATGGTATATACTTATCTCGTTATTCAAAAAGTATCCTATGTAACGGTCAAGACATTCGCGATATTGCAAAAGCGCAAACTGCAGTACAACCTGCAGCATCAAAAGTTGAAGTATTTGCAAAAGATACACATCAAGAAACACAGTTATGTATAACTGCATTAAAGCAAGGCTTACAACCAGTACGTAAGCAAATTGGTAACCTAAACACATTAAAGTGTAATGGCCAAAACGTTACTGACTTCGTTAAGCGTTACCAAAACGCTGCAATCTAAATTTAAGTGTTAGATGCACTGACTGAAGCCCAGCCTATGCTGGGCTTTTTGCGCTGAAATTATAATGTTTTGCTGAAGTAAAAAGAGTGAAGTTGCTAAAAGTTAGAGTGCATCTTGGTTTAATACAAACTGTGGGTATTTAATATTTTAATGGTGCTCTAATAGCGTATGTTTCATCCATTATTGAGTTATTTACACAATATGTTTTCCTAGTTTGCGGTTGTTCTGTCATAATAGATGGCTGTGTGTTTTTATTAACTTAAGAGTGATTATGGTAGGTCGGCGAATTAGTGATGAACAATTAATTGAAATCATTGAAGCGGCGATTTTTGTGGCAGATAAGCCCGTATCAAAACGTCATCTTAAGGACACGGTTTTAAACGACTTAGCAATTTCTATGGCGCGCATTAATGATGCTGTAGAGGCCATTCAAGTTCACTATCAAACGCGTGGAATACGTTTAGTTGAGGTAGGCAGTGGTTATCGTTTTCAAGCGTGTAGTAGTTTAAGCCCATGGTTGAGTAATTTATGGCAAGAACGTGCCCCTAAGTACTCTCGAGCCTTACTCGAAACCCTGTCGCTAATTGCCTATAAGCAACCCATTACCCGTGGTGAAATTGAGCAAGTGCGGGGCGTAGCAACTGGCTCAAATATTATTAAAACGCTGCTTGAAAGAGAGTGGGTTAAAGTAGTTGGGCATAAAGAAGTACCCGGTAAACCGGCACTTTATGCAACGACTAAACAATTTTTAGATTATTTTTCGATAACGGGACTTCATGATTTACCCGCATTGCCAGAGCAACAGCAAAGTAAAATTACCCAGTTATTAAGTGATCCTTCTGTGAGAGAACCATCCGAATGAGTATACAAGGTGAAAAGTTACAAAAAGTCCTAGCCCGTGCAGGGGTAGGTTCACGACGTGAAATGGAAAAATACATCGACGCTAATCGCGTGAGTGTAAATGGTAAAGTGGCAAAATTAGGTGACAGGGTTGAAGAAACCGATTTAATCCGTGTTGACGGTCACACTGTTAAAATTGAAGAAAAAGCAGACAGAATTTGTCGTGTAATTATGTACAACAAGCCTGAAGGCGAACTAAGTACCCGTAAAGATCCAGAAGGTCGCCGAACGGTTTTCGACCGTTTGCCTCGCATTGATGGCGATCGTTGGATAGCAGTAGGGCGATTAGATGTTAATACGTCAGGGCTGATGCTTTTTACCAATGACGGTGAATTAGCAAATCGTTTAATGCACCCAAGTTACGAGGTTGAACGCGAATATTCAGCACGTGTATTTGGTGAAGTGACTGACGAAACAATGAAAAACTTACTTCGTGGTGTAGAGCTTGAAGATGGTCCGGCTAAATTTACCGGTATTAAGCCTATGGGCGGTGAAGGCATTAACCGTTGGTACAACGTAACACTTAACGAAGGTCGTAACCGTGAAGTTCGTCGTTTATGGCAATCACAAGATGTGGAAGTATCACGTCTTATTCGTATTCGTTACGGTAAATTAGAGCTTGATAAGCGTGTACCACAGGGTGGCTGGATTGAGTACGATTTGGATACGGTTAACTATTTACGTAAAACAGTTAAACTTGGTAAAGAAACGCAAACTAAGCTGTCGGTTATCCCTGAAAAGCGTAAAGATAAGCGCGCGAAAATAAATCAAATTCGTAAAGCAGTTAAAAAGCACAACCAACGTGTAAAACCGACTAAACGCAAGTAAGCGAGATTTTGGTTAAATCATTTGAAAAACAAAAAGCCGCTTTAATAGCGGCTTTTTAACATATTTAAATAACTAAGCGTTATTTTTTAGCTTGTGCATCCAAAGATTGGCCATTTACATCTGCCGAGTCATCGCTCATTAAATACAGGTATGTTGGCATTAGATCTTCAGGAGTCGCAAGTAAATCTCGGTCTTCGCCCGGGAAGGCACTTGCTCGCATTGATGTACGCGTTGCGCCTGGGTTGATACAGTTAACACGAATTGGCGTTTTTTCGACTTCACACGCCCACGTTTGCATCATACCTTCTACCGCAAATTTAGAAATAGCGTATGGTCCCCAAAACTCTCTTCCTTTACGACCAACACCCGAAGAAGTAAATACCACTGAGGCACTCTTTGATTTGCGCATAACAGGAAACAATGCTTTTGTGATCATGGCTTGTGCCGTCACGTTTACTTTCATGACGTTTTCAAATGTTGATGAACAAAAATGTTCCAATGGGCCTAAAGTACCTAAAATACCCGCATTATTTAATAACCCATCTAAGCGACCAAACTGACTTTCGATAGTTGCGGCTAAATCACGATAGTTCTGCTTGGTTGCACCTTTTAAGTCCATAGGCACAATAGCTGGCTGTGGGTAGCCTGCATTGACGATTTCGTCATATACACATTCTAGTTTATTAGTTGTTTTTCCTAATAAAATAACGGTTGCACCATGTTTAGCATAGGAAATAGCTGCGACACGGCCAATACCATCACCTGCGCCTGTGATCAAAATCACTTTGTCTTTGAGTGCGTTTTCAGTTGCTTGATAGGTATGCATAAAAGTACCAATGTTTAGATTTTTTTTGATTTTAACATAGCAAATCGACAAGTAATCGAATTTATTGCAAATATAGGTGGCGAAACTAGAAACTTTACGTTAAGTTTAACTGGTCTAATGTCTCATTAATATACTGGTTACATTGTTTTAACTTAATTACACTGACTATAAACACACTATAAAAATAAGATTTGTGCGGAGAACAATATGAAAAAAATGCTACTCTCGCTCTCTGTTGCAGCTGCTCTAGCAGGCTGTGGCGGCGGAGAAACGTTAGAAGATGTAAAAAATGACTCGGTTACAGTTATTCCAAAAGCTACGGTAAAATTTGACCCTGCTAACGGTGTAATTTCGGTTCCTAATGACTTATTAATGAGCGGTACGCGCGATGGCACATTGAATATTCCTGGGGAATTAAATGACGAAAACGTTTCAATCCCTCGCGCAGCCTATGCCGATCCACAGTTAGCCTTAGGCGCGCTTGATGGTTGGTCTACCCAAGTTCCATTTAAAATTGATTTAACTTTTCCACCTAATGTAAGCCTAGATGCTACATCAGCGGGCACCCCAGGTTCTGTTCGTATTTTTGAAGTTATAATGGGTGCAAGCTTAACAGATGCCGAATGTTCACAAGCACCAGCCGGTGCTGCATGTAAATTAGTGGGCGAATTAACCTTTGGTGTTGATTTTGTGACCCAAGCTTCAGGCGATGCGGTGGCCATTATTCCACTTAAACCATTTAAAGCAGGTAGCTCATATATTAATGTATTAACGACTGGGCTAAAAGATTCAGAAGGGCGTGCAATTGAGCCTTCATCTACCTATGCAACAGTTAAACAAGAAGCCCCTTTAGTGACGCCATCACAACTTGCGCTACAAGGTGCAGTTAATAGTTACGAAAATGTAGTGGTTAGCTCAGGCGATATCACAAAAGACGATATTATTTTTTCTGCTGCCATGACTATGCAATCAGCAGGACCAGTGCTTGGCACGATTAAAAAGATTTTAGCAGCAAGCTTAACAGAGCCAACAATTCCAACGCCTGCGTTGCAAATTCCAACTCAGCCTATGGCTAACGTACAACAAGCTTTTGCATTACAAGGCATAACGGTGCCTGACGTATTCCAAGTAGCACAGTATCAAAAGGGCAGCATTCAGCTACCTATGTATTTAGGTACGCCTACAGGTAAAGAGATCAGTGATTTAAATGATACCTACTGGCAAGGTATGTGTGATAACGCTGTCGCTATTTTAGGGTATAAAGCCCAAGCTGGTGAAGCATTCCCTACTGATCCTATAAGTGTAAACGATGCAACATGTGCCGCTTTAAGTGGTGGACAGCTTCGTGATCTAGGTTTAGACAGTACGCGTCACCTAACGAAGTATAATTCTATTCCTAAAATGCAGAGTATGGCTAATGTGCCAGTGCAAATTACTAAACCTATTTTACCGGTCGTTAATGCGTACCGTTCAGGCTTAGGTTTAGAGCCTTTTGCAGCTATGCCAGCAGGTGGTTGGCCAGTCGTTATTATGCAACATGGTATTACCACACAAAAAGAAAGCATGCTAACGCTAACAGCGCAGCTTTCACTGCAAGGTTTTGCTACGGTTGCAATTGACCATCCTCGCCATGGAGAACGTGGTGTAGATGTTGATGTTGATGGCAACGATGACTTTAACGCAACGACAGGCTCTGTACTTAGTTACATGAACTTGAGCTCATTATTAGTAGCTAGAGATAGCCTGCGCCAGTCAAGTGCTGACTTACTTGGTTTACGTTTAGGTCTAAACTTCAGCGGTGATAGCGCAATGAATTCACAAGATGTGTCTTACATTGGACACTCTCTGGGATCAATTGTAGCGCCTGCGTTTATTGCACAAACTAATAGCCCATTGGCCGACCAAGTAGACCCATTATTTAAGGTTAACGCTGTAGCATTAGCAAGTGGTGGTGGCGGTATTGCAAGCTTCTTACTAGAATCCGCTGCATTCGGTCCATTTATTCAAGGCTCTGTACTTTCTCAAGCAGGTACTGCTGAATCAGACGAATTTAATGCATTCTTAAACGCTGGTGCGCTATCAAACTGTGGCGCTTTGTTACCGGATATGCAGGACTTCTTAAGCTGTGGTTTTAATGAGTTTGCAACATCGCTAACGATGGCGGGAGAAACTGATAAACTTGCTAATATCAAGGGCGTGATGACGCAGTTTGTATTTGCAGCTCAAACAGCATTAGATAGTGGCGACCCAACCAACTATGCAGCAACGGTTAAAGCACTAGAAACACCTGTATACATGAACGTAGTGGTAGGTGATGGCACAGATAATAACAAGCCAGATCAAGTTATTCCGCCGATGACTGCCAATAACCCAATTGCAGGTACCGTCCCTTTGGCTAACTTTATGGGGTTAGACACGGTGAGTACCACTCAAGCGCCAACAGAAATGGGCTCTAGCTATTTAGTTAAATTTACTCAAGGTCATCATGGGTCAATATTAACGCCAGCACAAGATGAAGGTGAGTCGTCTACAGTTGCGGGTAGTGCAGCTGCGAATGCTGAAATGCAATTGCAGGTTGCTACTTACCTAGCTTCAAGAGGTCGCCTTTTAATGGTGCAAAACACTGAGATTGTGACGAATTAATAATCAACCATTCAATTAAGTACTAAAAGCCACTGTATAGTGGCTTTTTTTTATTTTAAAGCATGCTAAATTGGCTGAAATTTATAAATGGAGAACACTGTTGGAATTTTTATACGAGTACGGTTTGTTTTTTGCTAAAACCATTACCTTTGTTATTGCTATCGCTGTTATTTTAACCTTAATTGTAAGCTCGGCTGTTAAGCCAAAAGCAAAAAAAGGTGAGATAGAAATAGATGACTTATCAGAGCAACTTACCAATATAAAAGAAAGTTTTTTAAATAATACGCTAGGTAAAAAAGAGTTAAAAGCCTATCAAAAACAACAAAAAGTAGAACAAAAAAAAGCTGAAAAAGAAGCCCCTAAATCACGACTCTACGTTATTGATTTTAATGGTAGTATGGATGCACATGAAGTAGAGAGTTTACGTGAAGAAGTGACTGCGATTATTTCAATCGCGGACCCTAAAAAAGATAAGGTGTTAGTTCGCCTTGAAAGTGGTGGTGGCGTGGTACATGGTTATGGGTTAGCTGCATCACAACTACAACGGTTTAAGTCAGCTGGTATTGAGTTAACAGTATCGATAGACAAAGTCGCCGCCAGTGGTGGTTACATGATGGCTTGTGTTGCAGATCATATTATTGCCGCACCGTTTGCAATTGTTGGCTCTATCGGTGTGATTGCACAAATTCCAAACTTTAATAAAATTTTAAAGAAGAATGACGTAGATTTTGAACAAATTACGGCGGGCGAATTTAAACGTACACTCACACTCTTTGGTGAAAATACAGATAAAGCCCGCGAAAAATTCCGCGAAGAGATAGAGCAAACCCATGTGTTATTTAAAACCTTTGTTAGCACGCAGCGCCCAAGTTTGAATATGGATTTAGTGGCCACAGGTGAGCACTGGTTTGCAACACAAGCTATTGAGAAAGGGTTAGTTGATACCATTAAAACCAGTGATGATGCCTTATTAGAGCAGCAACATCAGCATCAAATATACAAAGTGAAATACAAAATTAAAAAAGGGCTAAGTGATAAGTTTGCAATAGGACTTAGCCATAGTGTGAATAAAGCAGGTGTGAGTTTAATGTCAAAATTCAAGGCGTTAAACCCTTAATACTTTGATAGCTTATAGACAATAAAAAAGCCTTGTTACTTAAAAAGTAGCAAGGCTTTTTTTATAACTAACGATAGAAGCTGTTAGTCAATTGACTTGTGATAGTCTTCTAAATCTTTAGCTGCATTTGGGTCGTTAAAGATATTTTCATCTAGTTCACCCTCACTTTTAGCGACAACACAAGTTACCATACAGTCACCGGTTACATTTACTGCGGTGCGGGTCATATCAAGCAGTCTATCAACACCTATTATAATTGCTATGCCTTCAACAGGTAGGCCTACTTGGTTTAATACCATAGCCAGCATTATCAAGCCAACGCCAGGAACACCTGCTGTGCCAACCGAGGCAAGCGTTGCCGTTAGTATCACCATTAAGTAATCAGAAATAGTTAAATCAACACTAAATACTTGAGCAATAAATACCGTAGCGACACCTTGCATAATTGCAGTGCCATCCATATTAATGGTTGCGCCTAATGGAATAGTAAATGAGGCCACTGAGTTATTAGCACCGAGCTTCTTAGTCGCAGTTTCAAGTGTGATAGGCATCGTAGCGCTTGAACTTGAGGTGCTAAAAGCAAATAAACAGGTGTGCTTCATTTTAGCTAAGAAAGTAAGTGGGTTTAATCCAGTCAGCACTTTTAACAGCAGTGTGTAGTTTACGAATGCATGCAATAACAGGGCTAAAACAACGACGCCAAAGTACTTAGCTAAGCTTACAATTAAGTTAAGTTCAATAGTCGTAAATAACTTAGCCATTAGGAAGAATACGCCGTAAGGAGCAATATTCATTAGCAAAGTAACTAGTTTTAAGATAACCGTGTTTAAGTCTTCAAATACCGTTGCTACACGTTTACCAGCTTTACCGCTAAGCGCCATTGCAATACCAAATAACAAAGCAAACACAATAACTTGTAGCATGTTTCCTTTTGCCATTGCTTCAAATGGGTTGGTAGGGAACATATCAATGATAACACGAGCTAAAGTAGGCGCTTCTTTTGCGTCGTAGCTTGCTTGAGAGGGTAAACCAATACCTTCACCTGGGTTAAATAATAGCGCTAATGTAATTGCCACTGTAATAGCAATTGCTGTGGTCACCAGATATAAACCAATCGACTTTCCACCTAAACGGCCCAATTTTTTAGGATCGCTTAAACTACAAGTACCACACACAAGTGATACAAATACCAAGGGAACAACTAGCATTTTTAAACTAGCTATAAATATTTGCCCACCTACATGAAATAGGCCATCAACAAAAAAAGCTTTAATTGGCAAAGAGAATAACCCAAGAGGGATTAGGTAATCGTCTTCACCAGCTAATATAGCCTGAAATATAAAGCCTACTGCAACACCAAGCACCATACCAATCATGATGCGAGTGGTTAAACTCATTGAACGGATTTTAGACATATTTCCAATCTATTTTTTATAAATTTGGCATAGACTAACAGTATGTAATTTTTTTTACAGAAAAAACGTCAACTTTTTAAAAATTTTTATCGCAAAAAAGAGTAAAAATCTGAGATTTTAGACTAAGTTATAGGTTAACATTAAGTAAATAAGTTTAACTTAGTAACTGTCCAGTGGAGAAACCTATGCCTTTAACCCGTTTGCTCAGCATTATATTGCTCAGCTCATTACTCATCGCTTGTGGCGGTGGTGGCTCACTTGAGAAAGAAAGTGGAACCGTTGGCGGTGATACCGGAGGCACCGGTGGTGACGTTGTCGAACAAGCTATTCAAGTTGAGCTTAACTTCGAAGATCGTATTGTTACAGCTGACAATCCATTAGAAGTAGTTGCAACGGTAACTGGCAGTGATGGAGAGCCAGTTATTCGTCAAGAGGTAAGTTTTACCACAACACTTGGCTCTTTCATACCAGCTACAGCAAGCGCATTAACAGATTCGAGTGGTATAGCAACGATTGAACTTAGCGCCGGCAGCGTTGAAGGAGCAGGAACTATTGTTGCCAGTTATGAAGATGCCACAAGCAAGCTTGGCTTCTACACTGCGGGTGATGAGCCACAATCTAACGACTCTGTTGCAAATATTGATATCAAGATTTTACAGAACTGTCCTGATAGCTGGTTAAATATTGACAGAGACTCTATTGAACTTAATCCATCAGACTGTTCTCAAAATAGCAATTTGCTTGGGCAACAAGCCATTGTATACGCAAAAATCACAAAACCTGGAAGCAATACGCCAGCAAGTAATGTATTGGTTCAAGCGACAACCACGCTAGGTATTTTATTACCTGAAAGCTTAACGGCGAAAACAGATGCGTTTGGTGTTGCTATTTTAAACTTATTGCCTGGCAGCAGTTCAGGTGTAGGTCAAGTTGAGTTAACAGCTGAAGGCGGTGTAGGAAGTGCTTTATTTGAAATTAATGCTGTTCAGGTAAATGTCAATTTAAGTGCCGGTATTGCAGCTACTGATGTATTGTCAGCAGGCTCTACCACTATTATTACAGCTGAAATTCTAGACGGTAGTAATAACCTATTTACCACACCGCTGGAAGTGCAATTTACTTCTGCTTGTGCAGAGGAGTCTACTCCTAAAGCCACTATCGACAATGTTGTAACTAGTATTGGTGGGACGGCAAACGCAACCTATAAAGCTGATGGCTGTAATGGTATAGATACGATAACAGCGACTGTGGTGACTGGTGGCAATGTAGCAACAAAAACTATAAACATAAATGTTGCTGCGGCTCAAACTGGCTCAATTGCCTTTATGGGCGTGACCAATCAAGTATTAGCTATTAAAGGAGCTGGAGGTCAGACTCTCACTGAAAACTCAGAGCTTACCTTTAAGCTCCTTGATGTGAATGGAAATCCAGTGGGTCAAAAGCAAATTGATTTTTCACTTTCACAAAACCCAGGTGGCGTGTTGCTAGATAGTGCATTTCAGTTTACTAATAACGAAGGATTAGTGACTGTAAATGTCCGTTCAGGAAGAGCTGCTGGTGTTTTATCTGTTATTGCTTCTCACCAAATTGATAGTGGAGATACTTCACAGAATAGTGTGATCTCTATTGTGTCTAATGACATTACTATTACGACAGGTGTACCTGATCAAGACAGTTTTACGCTTGCAGTGCAAACGTTTAATACCGAGTCATTAAATGAAGCCGGAGTGACTACTGATTTAACTGTATTTGCAGCTGATCATTTCAATAATTTTGTTCCTGATAACACGGCAGTTTATATAGCCAGTGAAGGTGGTGCAGTTGGCACTATTGATGGTCAACAGTTTACACCTTTATTACTTTGTCGCACCACAGACGGTGTGTGTAACGCTCAGTGGCGCAGCCAAAACCCTGTCCCATACCATCACAGCATTTATAATAATTCTGTTGCTGATAAGTGTGACCGCTATTTTGGTCAAGCTGCTCCTTGTTCTTTAGGTATTAGAGAGTCAGAACTGGACGCAAATGGCAATTTAATTAATTATTTAGATAGCAATGGAGATCCAATAACATTAACTGATGCGCCAAATGACGCGCCAATTGATCAGCCACTTGGTGGGCGTGTTAGTTTGCTTGCTTATTCTGTGGGTGAAGAATCATTTAATGATGTATCTGCCAACGGTGAATTCAATCAAAATGAGTTTGACTCAACTTTACAAGATTTACCTGAAGCTTTTATAGACTTTAATGAAAATGGTGTGTTTGATGGGAATTTACCAGCACCAACAAACCCTGTGGATTCTAATGGTGGTGAGGATGAGTGGTACGTGGAACGCTCAGGGCCATTAAATAATGGTCAGTATGACAGTGGTGATGGTATTTATAACGGCTTGTTGTGTAGCGATGAAGCTTTAGCTGCAAATGCGTGTACACGTGAAACTGTTAATGTGCGTGCTCGTTCAGAGTTAGTTATGTCGGGTAGTACACCTTATATTAGAGCTGTAACGGCTTTAAATGACTGTAGTTTAAGTGATGGTATTCGCTTAGAAGCGTCTGATATGGCAGGTATGTGCGACATAAACCTTATTGATATTAGCAACTCAACACCTTACAGCGCGATTTCAGTAACAATTTTCTTTAGTGATATTCATAACAACCCAATGCCGGCAGGTACTACTGTTACTGTAACGGCCGATAATGGTGTATTAAGAGGGTTAACAGATTACACCGTTGTTAATACTGCACAAAAAACGCCAATCTCAGTTTCCGTTAACATTACTAAAGAGTCAGAGCCAAATGAGGTTGATTCTGGGTTCTTATACATTGAATTTGAAACGCCCGGTGGTGTGAAAACTCAATATACCGTAATGTCGATTCTAGACGAACCTAAGGTTTAAAATATGTGAAGTCTAAAAAATGCCAACCAATAAGGTTGGCATTTTTGTTTCTATTCTATATATTCCACATCAATTATTCAAAAAACGCTGGTTTGTTTAAATTAACAACAGAAATTGTTTGTTTATTCAGTAAATACTGAAAAGTTTGTATTAAAAGCTTGTAAGAACTAGTGTTTGTAGATATACCTATAAATATTCGCGCCGCATGAGTCGGCTAAACACATTTAAAAAACTAGGTTAGAAATAGGCAACTATGGGCAAATCGCTAGTAATTGTAGAGTCACCTGCTAAGGCTAAAACAATTAATAAATACTTAGGTAATGATTTTATCGTTAAGTCCAGTATTGGACACGTACGAGATTTACCTACATCAGGATCGGGCAAAAACAAAGTACCAGCAAGCAAAACACCTGCTGAGGTTCGTAAAATGCCACCTGATGAGAAAGCAGCGTATAAACAGCAACGTGACTATTCTAACTTAGTCGCGCGTATGGGAATCGATCCTGAAAAAGGGTGGGAACCACATTACGAAGTATTGCCGGGTAAAGAAAAGGTTGTTCAAGAATTACAAAAGCTTGCCCAAAATGCTGATCAAATCTATCTCGCAACGGATTTGGATAGAGAAGGGGAAGCAATTGCTTGGCACCTTCAAGAGCTGATAGGCGGTGAGCCTGAAAAGTATAAGCGCGTTGTGTTTAACGAAATCACTAAAAATGCAATTCAACAAGCGTTTGAAACTCCGGGTGAATTGAACACCGATATGGTTTTTGCACAACAAACTCGTCGTTTCCTAGACCGTGTTGTAGGTTTTATGGTTTCGCCTTTATTGTGGGCTAAAGTTGCACGAGGTTTATCGGCAGGACGAGTTCAATCTGTTGCAGTGCGGTTATTAGTAGAGCGCGAACGTGAAATTAAAGCGTTTATTCCTGAAGAGTTCTGGGATATTCATGCAGATGTTAAAAATAGCGAGTCTGACTTACGTTTAGAAGTCACTAAACAAGCAGACAAGCCATTTAAGCCTGTAAATGAAGCACAAGCTACAGCAGCAGTTAAAAGCCTTGAGAATGCCGAATATAAAGTTGTAAGCGTTGAAGAAAAACCAAGTAAGAGTCGCCCAAGTGCGCCATTTATTACTTCAACCATGCAACAAGCCGCCAGCACTCGACTCGGTTATGGCGTTAAAAAGACCATGATGCTTGCGCAGCGTCTATATGAAGGTGGTTATATTACCTATATGCGAACCGACTCAACTAATCTATCAAAAGATGCGGTTGAGATGTGTCGTGAGTATGTAACCAACGAGTTTGGTGCAAAATATTTACCAGCAGATCCAATTAACTACAGTTCAAAAGGCAATGCACAAGAAGCGCATGAAGCGATTCGTCCTTCTAGCGTATCGGTACTTTCAGGACATGTTGAAGGTGTTGATGCCGATGCGAAAAAGCTTTATGAGCTTATTTGGCGCCAGTTTGTGGCTTGTCAAATGGTGCCTGCTGAGTACGACTTAACCACATTAACCGTTGCCGCCAATGATTTTACATTAAAGGCAAAAGGGCGCGTGCTTCGCTTTGATGGTTGGACAAAAGTACAGCCAGCAGTGCGTAAAAAGAACGAAGAAGATCAATCACTTCCTGCTGTTAAGCAAGGTGAAGTTCTCACCTTAGTTGAGCTTGATCCTAAGCAGCACTTTACCAAGCCGCCAGCACGTTTTAGTGAAGCGAGCTTAGTTAAAGAACTTGAAAAACGTGGTATTGGCCGTCCTTCAACTTACGCGTCTATCATTTCGACTATTCAAGACCGTGGCTATGTTCGAGTAGAAAATCGCCGCTTTTTCGCTGAAAAAATGGGTGAAATTGTTACCGATCGCCTAGTTGAAAACTTTACTGATTTAATGAACTTCGATTTTACCGCTAAAATGGAAGGTCGTTTAGATGATATCGCCGAAGGCGAGCGTGTTTGGACGCAAGTTCTCGATAAGTTTTATGCCGATTTCTCAACCCAGTTAAACATTGCTAAAGGCGAACCAGATGAAGGCGGGATGCGTCTGAATCAAATGGTAGAAACCGATATTGACTGTCCAACCTGTGGTAGAAAAATGGGCATTCGTACTGCTTCAACGGGCGTATTCTTAGGCTGTACAGGTTATAACTTGCCACCTAAAGAGCGCTGTACTACCACTATGAACTTAGTGTCGGGTGATGAAGCGGTTGCAGCTGATGTTGAAGACGTTGAAACAGAAACATTAATGCAAATGAAGCGCTGTCCAATTTGTGAAACAGCGATGGATTCATATCTTATCGACGAGACCCGTAAACTACATGTGTGTGGTAATAACCCAGCATGTCAGGGTCATGTTGTTGAAGAGGGTACCTTTAAAATTAAAGGCTACGACGGCCCTATTATCGAATGTGATAAATGTGGCGCTGATATGGAGTTAAAGTCAGGTCGATTTGGTAAGTACTTTGGTTGTAACAACGATGAATGTAAAAATACCCGTAAGTTGTTAAAAAATGGCGAAGCTGCGCCGCCAAAAGAAGATCCAGTTCATATCCCTGAATTAGAATGTGAAAAGTCTGAAGCCTATTTTGTATTACGTGATGGCGCGGCCGGTATTTTCTTAGCTGCAAATACGTTCCCTAAATCACGAGAAACACGCGCTCCTAAAGTAGAGGAGTTACAACGCTTTAGAGATCGTATTTCGCCCAAGTTTTACTACCTAGCTGATGCACCAGCCAAAGATCCTGATGGCAACCTTGCTGTTGTGCGTTACAGTCGTAAAAACAAATCTCAATATGTGATGACTGAGGTTGATGGTAAAGCAACTGGTTGGACGGCTCATTACGAGGGTGGTAAATGGGTAGAAGAGGCGAAGAAAAAAGCTGCGCCTAAAAAGAAAGCCGCCGCGAAAAAAGCCCCCGCTAAAAGTAAAGCAAAACCAAAAGCTAAAAAAGACGGCGAATAATTAATTATTCACCGCTTTAATAATAAAAAACCGGAACGCACAGCCTGTGACAGTTCCGGTTTTTTTTGCAAGATTAAACCTATCGCAATGGCGTTTTTAATCTGATTTTTTCTTTCAGGATTAAAAATGTAACCAATTTAGGTTCGATCCGCTCAATTATTCATTAAATTTTAACAGCAGTGACTTTGTTATAGCCTTCAGATGTTAGTTCATCATTCACACACTTTAAAACGTAGTTATAAAGCTCTTCATTGCTTACGTCGTCTTCTTTAGCCCAACTAACGCACATTTCTGTGAATTCTTGAATCGTTTCGGCTGAAGCGTCTGTAGCATCGTTTGCAACTGCATTAGCAGCTGAAAAAACGAAAAAAGGTGCAACGATTAACGCGAGTAATGCTTTATTCATTTTCTTATTCCTAAAAATGGAGTAACAATCGAATTATGCATTCAAATAATGTCTGCATAAAACAAGTGTAACCAAGCCAGAACATCTCTGTTGGTAAGTTGATTTTTAATCACAATTCACACAAAGGAAAACGAAATATTTTTATCGTCAGGATAAGCGTATTGCGTACCTGTCTCTGGGTTTAAGTGATTGTGTTACAGTTAAATTTAAGCTAATGTCGCGTTTTAATTTTTAGGTGCCCTTATGTCAGAGCCACACACAAATAATACAAATAAAAAAATACAACCTGTTCATAAAGTAGAGCACGCGCTTGAGTCGTTTATATTTAAAGGGCGCTGGTTACTCGCCCCGTTTTTTGTAGGCCTATTATTTGCAGTGGTTTTACTACTTATAAAGTTTTTTAAACAGCTATATTTGATGGGTATCGCGACGTTTACTGCCAGTAATCAGGAGTTATTAGTTGGTATATTAACGTTAGTTGATACTGCTTTGTTAGCAGGTTTACTGCTGATTATTATATTTAGTGGCTACGAAAATTTTGTCTCTAAGCTTAATATTGAAAATCATGAAGACCGCCCTGCATGGATGGGAAAAGTGGGCTTTTCTGGTTTGAAAATGAAATTGATTAGTGCAATAGTAGCCATTTCAGCCGTTGAGCTGTTAAAGGTCTTTATAAGTTCTGCGTCTCATTCTAATGATGAATTACTCTGGAAAGTGCTGATACACGTCACCTTTGTGGTATCAGGTGTACTATTTGCTTTTACCGATTATTTAAATAGTAAAACAGTTAACCACTAAAAATTTGCTATAAAAAAACCCGAGCAATGCTCGGGTTTTCTTTTACGTATAAATGCTAACTATTAACTGCAGCGGGCGTAATAGCAGCCAAAAGGTTCAACAGTCAGTGTTGCATTGTTAAGCTGTGCGTTGTGATGAGAAAGCGCGCTATGTTCTTTTTCAACACTTACATCAATATCAAGCTCTGCTTTTGCCCCGATTAAATTAAATACACATAACATCTTTTCTTCGTTTAATGTGCGGTAAAACGCCAAAATTGGCTCGGCAGTTTGTAAAAACTCAATATCACCTTCAAGTAATACCGGCTGGTTTTTACGCCAGGCCATAAACTCACGGTACGCATTTAATATTGAGTTTGCATCATTCTCTTGCTCAGCAACTGCTTGGAGCTTGTGTTGTTGATCAACAGGTAACCACGGTTTTACCTCGCTAAATCCTGCATTGTGTGAATTTGGTTGTGAGTTATCAAGGTTTTCCCAAGGCATTGGGGTACGACATCCATCGCGACCTTTAAAGTTTGGCCAAAACGTAATGCCGTAGGGGTCTTGCAAATCCTCAAAGGCGACGCTGGCTTCACCGAGTCCGAGTTCTTCACCTTGATACATACACACGCTGCCACGAAGAGAGGCAAGCAGGGCAGTCAACATTTTACATTGCGCTGGGTTTGCCTTTCCCGTTTCACTCCAACGGCTAGCAACACGTTCTACGTCATGGTTACTAAATGCCCAGCAAGGCCAGCCTTCAGTCATACGTTGTTCAAGTGTAGTAACAGTGTTTCTTATATACTCGCTCGAGTAATCATCCGTTAATAGCTCAAAGCTGTAACCCATGTGCAGTTTATCGCCACCTTGGGTGTATTCTGCCATCGTGGCTAATGAATCTTCAGATGAAATTTCACCCAGTGATACGGTACCAGGGTATTTGTTAAGTAAAGTGCGAATATCACGCATAAACTCTATGTTTTCAGGCTGCGTATTATTGTAGTAATGATACTGAAATGCATACGGGTTATCTTCGCTAAAGCCACGGCCTTGACGTTTTTCTTTTGGTTTAGCTGGGTTATCACGAAGCAAAGCGTCATGATAGCAAAAGTTAATAGCGTCTAACCTAAAGCCATCCACGCCTTTTTTAAGCCAAAACTCAACATTGTCTAGTACGGCTTGGCGAACGTCAGGGTTGTGAAAGTTAAGATCCGGTTGTTCAGTGAAAAAGTTATGTAAGTAGTATTGTCCACGACGCGGCTCCCACTGCCATGCACCGCCACCAAAAATAGACAACCAGTTGTTTGGTGCTGTCCCGTCTTCTTTAGCATCGGCCCATACATACCAGTCAGCTTTATCGTTGGTTAAGTCTTCACGACTATCAATAAACCATTGGTGTTGATCTGAGGTGTGGCTTAGCACTTGGTCAATAATAATTTTAATGTCGCGTTGATGTGCTTGTGCAATTAACTCATCAAAATCATCTAAATTACCAAAAATCGGGTCAATATCACGATAGTCGCTAATATCATAACCAAAATCTTTCATCGGTGATTTAAAGAAAGGTGAGATCCAAATAGCATCCACCCCTAAGCTTTTAATGTAATCAATACGATTTATTATCCCTTTTAAATCACCAATGCCATCGTTGTTGCTATCTTGAAAGCTACGCGGATAAACCTGATAAATAACCGCACCTTTATACCATTGCTTTTGGGCCATGCTTTTCTCCGTTTTCACACTGTCTTTGTGTTGTTCTTTTTTTAGAGGTAATAATCCCCGTTTATTTGAAAAAGCATACTTGAAGCCCGTCATACTGTAAAAATCCTGCATACGTATGCACAGATTTGAAGGCATTAAAACAAGGTGAACAAATCATTTAGGCAATCGTTTTGGGTCTTGGATTATTCTTATTTTACTTTACCAATTTTAATATTGAGTTGTTAATTTATTGTTTGCGCCATATGGGTGCGCAAAAACAAAGGTTTGCACTGAGTTGGTGTTTTTTGGTATTGGTCTTACCAATTGCATTTGAATGGAGAGTGTTTTTAATAATAATTTTAAAAATAAAATTATCTTGTTTCACTTTATTATCGTTTTATGAATGGTTTATTTTATAAAAAAATAAATACAGGCTATCACTAAACTTATAAATTGCGTTTGCACCAAAATAACCCAATGTAAAACAGCTAGTTATATATTGGGTTGTGAATTTAATGTTAACTTTTGACGGGGGATGCTATTTTGAATACGTATGCATAAAGTTGTTAATAAAATAATACGAGCGTTAATATTCATCCTGACAACAAAATAAGCTCGCATGTTTAACTATCACTTAAGCAAGTAAGCGGGTATCACATTATGGGTAACGGGAAAACATTATGGCTATGTTCAAACCAAGTATACTAACGCTAGCATTAACTGCTGCCGGATTATCAAGCTTTGCCACCACTGCGGCACAAGAAGAAACAATAAAAAATGATGATGTAGAAATCATCGAAGTGAAAGGTTTTCGCGGTAGTGTTGTTGAATCAATAAATACTAAGCGTTTTTCAACACAGGTGGTTGAGTCAATTTCTGCTGAAGACATTGGTAAACTTCCAGATACATCTATTGCAGAGTCAATCGCACGTTTACCAGGTTTAACAGCGCAACGTCTTGATGGCCGTGCTAGTCGTGTAAGTGTTCGTGGTTTTAGCGAAAACGAGAGTGCAACAACTTTTAATGGTCGTGAGCAAGTCTCTATTGGTGACAACCGTGGTGTTGAGTTTGACCTTTACCCATCAGAAATAATGAGCGGCGTAACCGTTTATAAAACACCAAGTGCCAGTATTGAAGCTGAAGGTATTGCCGGTGTAATCGACATGCAAACGGTAAAGCCTTTAAGTAAAGGCGAGCGCGTGATCATGTTTAATGGTCAGTTAGAGCAGTCAGGTTTTGATAAGCTAAATCCTGATGGTGATGATAAAGGCTTTCGTGGCACAGTTTCATACATTGATCAGTTTGCAGATGACACTATAGGTGTTGCATTTGCTTACAACACAATGAGCTCACCAAACCAAGAAAAACGCTGGAATTCTTGGGGATACCCTGAATTCGACGTTGATGGACAGAATTATTCAATCTTAGGCGGCGCCAAACCATTCGTACGTTCATCAACACTTGAACGTGATTCAGCGATGCTAGTAGTGGAAGCAGCACCAAATGATCGTCTAAACATGACGTTTGATGCGTTATATGTAGATTTTAACGATGAAAAAATCTTACGTGGTATTGAAGTACCTTTCGCCTGGGGTCAAGGTAGCATCGACCCAAATAGTGTTACTGTAGATGAACAGTCTGGCTTTATCACCAGTGCAACAACGCAAGGTCAACGCGTTGTAGTTCGCAATGATGTTGAAGAACGTGATGCTGAATTAACGCAATTTGGATTTAATACTAAATATGACATTGACGATTCATGGTCGGTAGAGTTTGATGCGAGCTTATCTGAAGTTGAGCGTAAGGACTGGAGCTTACAAAGTTATTCTGGCACAGGCCGTGGCGATGCAAATGGTATTGCTGACAACATTGGTTACTCACTTGATGGCGGTAATACCGGCGCCAAATTTAGCCACGAGTTAGATTATAGTGATTATGCTTTAATTCAGTTAGGTGGTCCTTTGTCATGGGGAACCAGCTCAGCGCTAAATAATAAGTACGGCTTAAATGATACGGCTTATCAAAACACCGCACAAGATGGCTTTATTAATGCACCTGAAGTTAATGATGAACTACATACTTTAAAACTAGCAGCAAGCAAGCTATTAGAAAACGATTACTTAAGCAAAGTAAGTTTTGGTATGTCATATCGCGACCGTGAGAAGAGTAAAAAGTCTGAAGGGTATTACTTAACATTAAGCGATTTCTCATTAGATAATCCTGGTACGCTTGTCGTTCCAGAGCAATATCGCCTCGGAACAGCTAGCTTAGGCTTTATCGGTATGGGGGATATGATTGCCTATGATACCCGTGCACTAGTTGACGATGGATATTATGACTCAATTCAAGAAAGTTTAACGGATATAAAACACACTACGCAATCGTACACAGTTCAAGAAAAAGTTACGGCGTTTTTTGTTCAAGCTGATATTAATGCTGAAGTAGGTGAACTACCATTAACAGGTAACTTTGGTGTTCGCTATGTTAGAACTGAGCAATCTTCGCAAGGTTTTGCGGCTGTGCCGAATGACGTGACTGGTCTAGTTGAAGCCGTTCCTAACAATGTGTCACACGATTATAGTCATGTTTTACCTAGTCTTAATTTATCTTTAGCGCTAGATGAAAATCAAACTGTGCGTTTTGGTGCCGCTAAAACTATCTCACGAGCCCGCCTAGATGAAATGAATGCTTCTGTTAATGCGAGCTACAATTCTGAGCGTCCTGATGAGAATGGCAACTATTGGTCAGTATCTGGTGGTAATCCTACACTTGAACCAAAAGAAGCAACGGGTTTTGATTTTACTTATGAAAACTACTTTAGTGCAGAAGGATACTTCTCAGCGGCTGTATTTTATAAAGACTTAAGCCAATGGATATTTGATGGTGTATACGAAGTTGATATGTCAGGAGTTGCTAACCCTTCAACGGGTGAGATACCAGAGAATAGTACCGGTACTGGATCAGGTAAAGTGAATGGCGGTGGTGGAGATCTTTGGGGCTATGAATTGTCTCTTGCTCTACCGTTTAATATTTTTAGTGATTCATTAGAAGGTTTTGGTTTAATTGCCAGCCATACAGGAATTGAACAAGATATTGAAGATCAAAACGGTAATGAATACGAATTACCTGGTTTGTCGGATAAAATTGAAAGCTTAACTTTTTATTATGAAAACTATGGCTTCCAAGCACGTACTAGTATGCGTAAACGTAGCGACTTTAAAGGTGATATTTACAACGCAGGTTATGAAACTCAGCAAGTGAATATCTTAGGTGAAACAATTTGGGACGTACAAGTTGGTTACGATTTTGGCGAAGCAGGTGTTGAGAGCTTAGATGGCTTAAATGTGACATTCCAAGTACAAAATATCACTGAAGAACCATTTACAACACTAAGTGGTGATAATGCCTTACAAGTGCGTGATTACCAAGATTATGGGCGTAACTTTATTCTTGGATTTAGCTACAAGCTATAATAAGTTTTGTATTAAGAAGCCCTTGTAATTAGTTTTACAAGGGCTTTTTTATAACTACTTTACCTAAGTTTTATCAAACTTTTTAAATTCTGATTTAAAAAAGTGAGCAATAATATGAAGCCAATAAAACATGTCGTCATTGCAGGCGGTGGAACAGCTGGTTGGATAACCGCAGCACTACTTAATAAAGTGTTAGGTAAAGTAATTAATATTACCCTTATTGAATCAAGTAGCATTGGCACTATAGGTGTGGGAGAGGCCACTATTCCTCCTATTATTGGGCTTAATAATGCGCTCGGTATTAATGAGCAAGATTTTATAAATGCTACTAATGCGTCTATCAAACTGGGTATAGAGTTTGAAAATTGGAAAACACCAGGGCATAGCTACATGCATGCATTTGGCTCGTTTGGTAAAGATTTTCCCTTTTGTGACTTTTATAATTTTTGGGTAAAAGGGCACATTAATGGCAGCGAGGATTCTTTATGGGATTTTTCTCTTAACTATCAAGCCGCTAAACAGCACAAATTTACGCTACTAAATACTATTCCTAATACTCAATTACCAGGACTTAGTTATGCTTTTCATTTTGACGCCACTTTATATGCTGAATATTTAAAAAATCTTGCATTATCACGCGGCGTTAAACACATTGATGCAAAAATAGAACGTGTTGAGCAATGCCCAGACACAGGTAATATCACCAACTTAACACTTGACGATAATAGCCAAATCCAAGGCGATTTATTTATAGATTGTACTGGCCAGCGCGCACTTTTAATTGAGCAAACTCTTAATACGGGGTTTGTTGATTGGTCACATTATTTACCTTGCGATAGTGCTGTTGCAGTGCAATCAACAGGCAGTAACGAATTAAAGCCCTATACGCGCTCCATAGCACATGCCGCAGGTTGGCAGTGGCAAATTCCGCTACAAAATCGAACAGGTAATGGCTTAGTGTATTGCAGCCGTTATTTATCGGATGAGTCAGCAACCGCGCTTTTATTAAATAACTTACCGGGTGAGCCAACAACAAGCCCGCGTTTAATTAAATTTAAAACAGGTCGTCGTTTAAAGCAGTGGCATAAAAATGTAGTCGCAGTAGGGCTCTCTAGTGGATTTTTAGAGCCTTTAGAGTCTACTAGTATTCACTTAATACAAAGTGCGGTCACACGTTTAATTAAGTTGTTTCCTCATAATGGGGTTAGTGATGCGTTAGTAACTGAATTTAATAAGCAAAGCATCAGTGAAATCGAGCATATTCGTGACTTCATTATTTTGCACTATAAATTAACTGAGCGAGAAGACACCCCATTTTGGCGTCAATGTAAGCAAATGGAAATTCCTCAATCGTTAGCGCATAAAATGGATTTATTTAAACAAACGGGCAAAGTCGTGCGCGAAAACGACGAGTTATTCGCAGAAGTAGCTTGGCAGCAAGTGTTTATAGGTCAAGGCCTAATACCAAATGACTATAACAGTATTGTTGACTCATTAAGCAGTGAACAACTAACGGATTTATTCGCAACGTTAAAAACCCTAATAAATTCAACGGTAGATAAACTACATACTCATAAAGAGTTTTTAGCTAAGTTAAAAACAAACTAAGTGGCGTGACGTGGTGCTTTGGTTGCGGGTTAATTGTCACTGAATATGGCTGTGAATACGTATGCAGCAACTGTAACCAAGCCTTACTTAGCTTTAGTATAAACCTATAACAACACTGAAATAAAAATGACACACACAATGAAAAAAAGATTTTACACGCCGTTGCTTATATGCAGCGCATTGCTGGTGCACGGTTGCAGTGATGACAAAGAGATAAAAACAGATTTGTTAGTTAAGCAAACAGACCCAGTTAAGCCAGTGGTATATCAAGTATTTACTCGTTTATTTGGTAACACCCAAACCGCTAATGTGCCATGGGGAACCAAAGAGCAAAATGGAGTTGGTAAGTTTGCTGATTTTAACGACGAGGCACTAAAAGGCATTAAAGAGCTAGGTACCACGCATGTGTGGTACACCGGCGTTTTGCATCATGCCTTGGTGGGTGATTACACTGAGTACGGTATAAAACAAGACGATCCTGATGTGGTAAAAGGGCGTGCAGGTTCGCCTTATGCAATAAAAGATTATTACGATGTAAATCCAGATTTGGCAATTAATGTTACCAATAGACTCGAAGAGTTCAGCGCGCTAATTGAGCGTACTCACGAGCATGACATGAAAGTAATTATTGATATTGTTCCTAATCATGTAGCTCGAGATTATCACTCAATCGCTAAGCCTAACGGCGTGAAAGACTTTGGTGAGGACGATGATACCAGCAAGGCGTATGCTAAAAATAATAATTTTTACTATGTACCGGGTGAATCATTTAAAGTACCAACAAGCGACAGTTACCAAGTGTTAGGTGGCAACAAACACCCTTTAGCCGATGGTCAATTTAGTGAAATCCCAGCAAAATGGACTGGCAATGGTGCACGTGCTCCAAAGCCTGATATAAACGACTGGTACGAAACGGTAAAAGTTAACTACGGTGTTAAACCCGATGGCAGCCTAGACTTTCCAACTTTACCTAAATCGCTTGAAAACCAAGATTACCGTGCACATTATGAATTTTGGCAAGATAAAGAACTGCCAAATAGTTGGTATAAATTTAGAAATATTGCCCTTTATTGGCTAGATAAAGGGGTTGATGGCTTTCGCTATGATATGGCTGAAATGGTACCCGTTGAATTTTGGAGCTTTTTAAATTCATCAATAAAAACACATAAACCCGATGCGTTTTTACTCGCCGAAGTATATAACCCATTGATGTACCGCACCTATATTCACCAAGGTAAAATGGACTACTTGTATGACAAGGTCGGTTTTTACGACACCCTAAAAGGGATTATGCAAGGTAAGCAACCCGCTAACACGTTATTTAAAGCACAAGCAGAAGTGGCAGACATTGAACAGCACATGCTGCATTTTTTAGAAAACCATGACGAACAACGTATCGCAAGTCCTGACTTTGCTGGCGACGCTGCATGGGGTAAACCGGCTATGGTGGTTTCTAACTTAATTAGTCGTTCGCCAACCTTGCTTTATTTTGGCCAAGACGTAGGTGAAGATGGATCAGAAAACGCAGGCTTTGGTTCGCCTACACGCACCAGTATTTTTGATTACATTGGCGTACCAGCGCACCAAGCATGGATGAATAATGGCAAGTTTGATGGCGCAAATTTAACTCCTGAGCAAGCACAGTTACGTCAATACTATATCGCAATTATGGAACTTAATGGCTTACCTGCTGTTGTTGCCGGTGATATGGCACCCTTGATGGTAACAGGCAGTGATAGAGTGGTGGGTTTTGTACGCACCTTAGGCCAGCAATCATTATGGGTGCTGAGCAACTTTAGCCAGCAAGCACAAACAGTCACTATTACGCTCACGCCAAATCAAGCAACAATGCTCAAACCAAACTCCACGCTATACGACCTACTAGAGTCGCATAACGGTATTTTGGTGAGCGATGATAAACAAATTACAACCTTTACGCTGACCCTTGATGCACTCAGTAGTGCCGTTTTAACAAATAAGGCTGATCATGAATTATAACAACAAACCAACCTTAAGCTTTTGGCAAATATGGAACATGTGCTTCGGCTTTTTAGGCATTCAATTTGGCTTTGCACTGCAAAACGGTAACGTAAGCCGAATTTTTCAAACACTTGGCGCTAATGTCGACGATATTCCTATTTTATGGGTTGCAGCGCCGCTCACGGGCTTAATTGTGCAACCAATTATTGGTTATTGGAGTGATAAAACTTGGGGCAAATTAGGCCGCCGTCGTCCTTTCTTTTTATACGGCGCTATATTAACCACGTTATCGCTTTTTATTATGCCAAATTCTCCCACGCTTTGGATTGCTGCGGGTATGCTGTGGATTATGGATGCCTCAATTAACGTTACCATGGAACCGTTTCGTGCATTAGTAGGCGACAACTTGCCAAACAAGCAGCGCGCCACAGGCTATGCCATGCAAAGCTTTTTTATAGGTGTGGGAGCGGTGGTTGCATCAGCACTGCCTTGGATGATGACCAACTGGTTTGATATTGCTAATACTGCACCGATTGGTCAAATTCCTGATTCTGTAAAGTATTCGTTTTACTTTGGTGGGGTTATTTTATTTATTGCAGTTGGCTGGACTATTGTCACCACAAAAGAGTACTCACCCGAGCAGCTCGCACAATTTAATCAACAAGAATCACAAACAACACAAACCAATATTACTAATAGCGTTAATTTTACCAAAGGCGGCGTTATTTTTAGCGGCTTAGGTTTGCTTGTTTTAGCCACAGTATTAGGGCTGGATCTGGAAAAAGAACTTTACTTGCTGGCTGCTGGGTTAGTTAGTTTTGGTGTTATTCAATTTATTGCAGCGGCATTAAAAGCTAAACAGCACACTAGCGGCGGTTTTTATAATGTAGTGAATGATGTATTCACTATGCCTGAGGCGATGAAGCAATTGGCATGGGTACAATTTTTTAGTTGGTTTGCGTTATTTGCTATGTGGATTTATAGCACCTCAGCGGTTACTAGCTTTCATTACGGTAGTACCGACACCAGCTCGTTAGCCTACAACAACGGTGCAGATTGGGTGGGTATATTATTCGCTGCATACAACGGCTTTGCCGCGATTGCTGCTTTATGTATCCCGATCATCGTTAAACGCGTGGGATTAAAAGTAGCACATGCACTTAACCTTATTTTAGGTGCGTTGGGCCTAGCGAGCTTTATGTTCATCAAAGATCCTAGTTTACTTATTTGGCCAATGATAGGCGTAGGTTTTGCGTGGGCGTCTATTTTATCACTGCCTTATGCAATGTTAAGTACTTCAGTACCGAGTCATAAAATGGGCGTTTACATGGGCATTTTCAACTTTTTCATTGTGATCCCACAATTATTAGCCGCCAGCGTACTGGGATTAATATTACGCCACTTTTTTGAAAACCAACCTATTTACGCATTAGTACTGGGCGCTGTGTCGTTTGTACTTGCAGCGGTTGCGGTATTGCGTGTTAAGCACACTCAGTAAAGTAACGAGTAAACTGAAATTAATTAAGGCTTTAAAATGAAAAAATTAAATACAATTACCACCAGTTTATTAATGCTTGGTTTAACAGCTTGTGGCGCGCAGCAAGAGCCATCAAACAGCGCTGTAATGCAGGTATCGGCACCGGGAGCCCCTGGGGCAGATCCATTTTGGGCTTATGCAGGTAAAACCGGTATTGGCACATCTTTTGAGCAATATCAAAATGGCCACTACAGTGATGAGGCCCCTACAGGAGCGGTTTCAAAAGTATGGTTTTCAATTGCTAAAGGTATGATCACCGAAACAATGTTTGGGCTTATTCACCAAGCGCAAATTAAAGACATGCAATTTGTTGTAGTAGGAAAGGATTTTACAGTCACAGAAGCTGACGATTTAGACGTTACCATTGACTACTTATACAAAGACGATAAAGGCCGCCCGTTATCATTAGCTTACAAAGTAGTAAGCAAAGATAAACAAGGCCGCTTTAACCTCGAAAAACACATATTTACCGATCCTGATGGGCAAAGCTTATTTGTACGCAGTATTTTTAATACCCAGCTTGAAGGCGTTAAGGCATACGTAAGCGTTAACCCGTATGTTGATAATAACGGCCTTGATGATTTTGCTAAAACTACAGAACAAGGATTGCTGGCATGGCAAGACAACAGCTACCTTTCATTGCAAGGTGCTCAGCCATTTAAACAAACAAGTGTTGGTTTTACAGGTGTGAGCGATGGTTTAAGCCAGCTTAAAACAACTCAGCAGCTTACTCAGGTTTATAAAAATACCGGTGAAAAATCGGGTAATGTTAGCCTACTTGCAGAGCTGGGTGAAATTGGTGAAAACAGCCAGTTCGATTTAACCCTAAGCTTTGGTAATAGCGAACAAACCAGCTTTAAACAAGGCCAAGCTACGTTAGCCAAAGGTTAC
Source organism: Pseudoalteromonas sp. SK18 (assembly GCF_001974855.1). GTDB lineage: Bacteria > Pseudomonadota > Gammaproteobacteria > Enterobacterales > Alteromonadaceae > Pseudoalteromonas. Next base: position 54,340 of record NZ_MTQB01000021.1, read on the forward strand.
CAAGCGGTGCTTGATAATTACAACGGTAAAGGCGAAGCGCTTGGTTGGCAAGACTACCTGCAAAGCCTTGCACCGCTTAATAACATGAGCGAACAAACCGCAGATAACGGCAAGTTACTTTACACCAGTGCCATGGTACTTAAAGCGCAAGAAGATAAAACTCATGCAGGTGCGCTTATTGCCTCACTATCTAACCCTTGGGGCGAAACCGTATCGGCTAAAACAGGCTCTACTGGTTACAAAGCGGTATGGGTGCGCGACTTTTATCAAGTTGCCATGGCGTTTATGGCCATGGGCGATGATGCGACCGCTAAAACCGCATTCGAATACCTTGAAAAAGTTCAAGTAAACAGCAAAACCCCAGGCAATAAAGGCGATACAGGGTGGTTTTTACAAAAAACACATGTTGATGGTGAACTAGAATGGGTAGGTGTACAGCTTGACCAAACAGCAATGCCACTCATGCTTGCTTGGAAACTCCATCAGGCAGGTGTATTAAGTGATGCAGAGCTCACTGATTGGTATAGTCGTATGTTAAAACCTGCGGCAGACTTTTTAGTTGAGGGTGGTCGTGCAAACATTCTATGGAACGACACACAAATAACGCCGCCAGCCACTCAGCAAGAACGCTGGGAAGAGCAAGAAGGGTATTCGCCATCAACCACCGCAGCGGTTGTTGCTGGTTTAATTACTGCAGCTGATATCGCTAAACTAGCAGGTGATGATGCCAATGCAACACGTTACCTAAATACAGCTAAGCGTTATAACAATGATATTGAAAAATTAATGTTTACAACAGCTGGTAATTTAGAGTCGAGCGCTTCTGATGGTGAATATTTCATTCGCATTGGCCAAGACAAAGACGCCAATTCAAATACTAAAATTAACGCTAATAATGGCCGTGAAGGCTTTAATAAAAAGCAAATTCTCGATGGTGGATTTTTAGAACTGGTTCGCTATGGCGTACGTGATGCGCTAGCGCCTAGCATAGTCAAAACACTGCCAGAATATGATGACGAAACCCTAACCGATAACCTACAAGTTAAATACAGCTTTGAGTTTGCTGATGGTAGCGGCACATTTTCAGGCTACCGCCGCTATGGTAACGACGGGTACGGTGAAGACGAGGTAACGGGCGCTAACTATGCGCAAGGTGGGAAAAACAGCCCAGGGCAACGTGGGCGAGTTTGGCCATTTTTTACCGGTGAACGTGGTCATTACGAAATTGCCGCTGCAAATGCCAATAACAGTTTAGATGCAACTAAACAGCAGGCTATTAAAAATAGTTATGTAAAAGGCCTAGAGCAATTTGCTAACCAAGGCATGATGCTACCTGAACAAGTATGGGATGGTGTAGGCATTAATAAAGCGGGTTATACGTTAGGCGAGGGTACAAACTCGGCCACACCACTGGCATGGACACATGCGGAATACGTGAAGCTAGTGCGCTCACTAAGCGACAAGCAGGTATGGGATCATTACCCAGTGGTAACTAAAGCACTAAAATAACCGCAAACTAATTAACATAGCCGTAGTAAAATAAAATACGGCTATGTTATTTATTACAATAATAACGAGGCTGAAATGAAAACATTTACCTTGAGCGCATTAGCATTAGCAATCATGCTAACAGGCTGCCAAAGCGCACCATCATTAAATAACATCACTAATAACACCGAAACATCACAACTAAACACTGAACAACAAGCAAACCCATGGTGGGAAACCGCCATTTTTTACCAAATTTGGCCACGCAGTTTTTACGACAGCGATGCTGATGGCCATGGCGATTTTAATGGTATGACCCAAAAGCTACCGTATTTACAAGAGCTCGGCGTAAATGCACTGTGGTTAACCCCGATGTTTGAAGCGCCTTCTTATCATGGCTATGATTTTACTGAATTTTACCAAGTAGAAAACGACTACGGCAGCATGGCAGAGTTTGAAGCCTTTATAAAAGCTGCTGACGACAAAGGCATGAAAGTCATACTTGATTTAGTTATAAACCATATATCAAGTAACCATGAATGGTTTCAGCGTTCAGCAAATAATGAAGCCCCTTATGCAGATTACTTTATTTGGCGCGACGATATGCCAAAAGCCGGAAGTGGTTGGGGACATGCTTGGAGTAATAACGACCAACCCGACGCAGTATGGCATTGGAATGAAACACGTCAGCAGTATTACTATGGTGCGTTTGGAGCAAGCCAACCTGACTTGAACTTACGCCACCCTGATGTTGTTGCCGAAATGGAAAAAATGGCTAAGTTTTGGCTTGATAAAGGCGTTGCAGGGTTTAGATTAGACGCAGTACGTTTTGCAATGGAAGGTGGCGCAGATGCGCAAGCCGATACCGACGAAACCATTGCATATTGGCAGCACTTTAACCAATACGTAAAAAGCGTTGATCCAGAGGCGTACTTAGTAGGTGAAGCATGGGCTGACATTCCCGTTGCGGCAAAATACTTTGGCGAAAGTAAAGGCCTCGATCAAGGCTTTGATTTTGAAGTGGGCTATAAAATACTGGGCTTATTAAAACCCGATGCCAGTGGTGAAGCGCAATTTGGCACCATGCAATCTAATCAACAAGTGAATACAGTTGATGCCAATGTGCTCAAACAAAATTTACAACAGCGTATTGATTCAACTGCGCCGCTTGATTTTTTTGCACCGTTTTTAACTAATCACGACCAAGAACGTGTGGCTTATCAACTTGCAGAGCACGACGATAAAGCAAAACTTGCCGCCGCCATGTTATTTAGCTCTCCTGGCACGCCGTATATTTATTACGGTGAAGAAATTGGCCTAACACAAGGTGGCACAGGTCATGATGTGTATAAACGCGCACCAATGCAGTGGGATAACAGCAACCAAGCTGGTTTTACTCAAGCTCAAACAAGTTGGGTTGAGCAGGCTGAACTGTTTGGTGATAACTACACCCAGTGGTGGCCTGAATATTTAGCACAGCAAATTAATGCTGCTGATCGCAATGTAAAAGCGCAACAAGCACAATCTAATTCACTGTGGCGTTTATATCAGCATTTAATAGCACTAAAAAAACAGCGCCCAGAGCTGGGCATTAAAGGCAGTTATGAATTAATACAGCATAACAACGGCCTAGTTGAAATAACCCGTGAGTTAAACGGCAGTAAAAGTATGTTTGTGCTTAACTTAACCGCTAACCCGCAAAGCATCAATAGTATTAAACGCGATGATTTAACGCCAAGCTGGCAACACGATCTCAATGACGAGCAACTCGCTGGCTATGGTTTATTGTTACTAAACAACACACTATAAATAAAACACACAAAAGGGGCTAACATACGTTAGCCCTTTTTTGTAAAAATGCTTTTATTGCATTGCCCCCAAGTTATAGCTCATTTTTAAAGTTTATTAGATTAGATAAAAGTCTTTTAAATTCATACTTTATAATATTTTACTTAGTGGGCTAATTACCCCGTTCGCGCCTTGTTGTAAAACATGCGTATATATTTGCGTGGTGCGAACATCGCTATGGCCGAGTTGTTCTTGCACAGTGCGTATATCTGCACCAGATTCAAGTAAGTGGGTAGCGAACGAGTGCCGTAGTGTATGGCAGGTAACATTTTTTTGAATTTTTGCCAGCTTTGCTGCCTGTTTAATTGCTTTACGAACTGTTGTTTCATCAATATGGTGGCGACGCAGCTTTTTACTTTCTGGGTCCATGCTTAACTGGGCAGAAGGAAACAAATATTGCCAGCTCATTTCATAAGGAGCCGCTGGGTATTTTCTAGCTAATGCATTCGCAAGCCAGACACCGGCATAGTCTGTTGCTTGTTTGTCTCGATGCCAGTAGTCATTTACCAAGTGACTTTGGCTGCGCAACAACGGCAGTAGTTCAAGTGCTAATGTTACTCTGCGGTTTTTATTGCCTTTGCCCTGCCAAATCATTAATGAGACATAGTCATAATCGACATCTTTAACCCGTAGCCTTACAGCTTCCATTAAACGTAGACCACTACCGTAAAGTATCTGAGCGATAAGTTTATACTTAGGATCCATTGCCAATAATAAGCGCTGCATTTCTTCACGGGTCAGTACTACAGGTAATTTAGGTGGCACGAGTGATTTATTAAAATTCATTTCAAGTGATAACGGTCGACTAATAATATGACGGTATAAAAATACCAAAGCATTTAAAGCCGTTGCCTGAGTTTTCATTGCAACATTACGCTGATTACTTAAATAAGATAAGAATTGCTCAACCTCCGACTCTGCCAATTGCGCCGGATGTTTTTTACCATGGTATAAAATGTAAAATTTTATCCAATATTGATAAGTGTCTATAGTACGCTTGGCATAACGACGCGTTATCATAAAGTCACGGATTGATTCTAAAAATATAGAAGCCATAATCTGCTCCAGCTGGTGCTGTATATACAAACAGTAGTTGTATTTAGTTTTTTTTCAACAACTCGCGGGATTATTTCTTGTATTTTACAACAACAAAAAAACAACAAATATAAATCCCTTGATTTACATTTAGATACAGAGTTAAACTTAAAGTATTAAAAAATCAAAGGATTTTATGTCTACAACTTGCGGGTTTAGATCCTTTGAATAAGCTGTTAAGCGGTAATCGATCAACGAGGTTCTGATCATTGAAACGAGAGGCATTGGAAAAATATCAGGTATTTATCTACCTGACCGGAATCCTTATAGGATTACTGGTCGGGGTGAAATTTCCTGAACAGTCAGAGATTCTAGAGTGGGCTTTGTGGCCTTTGCTAGGCATGCTTCTGTATACGACTTTTACTCAGGTTCCTCTAGGGCATCTGCGAGAAGCATTCTCTGACTCCCGCTTTATGCTGGCAGCGGTGATTGGTAATTTCGTTGTTCTCCCGTTAATTGTGTGGGGGTTAATGTCCGTTGGGCCTAACTTGCCTGCGGTCAAGTTAGGCATACTCTTGGTGTTATTGGTCCCGTGTACTGACTGGTTTATCACCTTCACACACTTGGGTGGGGGGGATACAAAGCGGGCCATTGCCTTTTCGCCAGTTAGTCTTTTGCTTCAGCTAATTCTCCTGCCAGTTTATATATGGCTTTTCCTTGGTTCGGAAATAACAACCAGCGTGATGCAGCGAGAGCTAGTTCTGGCCTTCTTCGGACTTATCGTCCTCCCCTTGGCGGCGGCATTTGCAACCGAAAAATGGGCTGAAAAACGAGAGGGCAGAGAAGCTATTCTGAATGCTTTTGGCTGGCTTCCCGTTCCGCTACTGGCATTGGTTGTGTTTTCTATAGCAGCGGCACAAGTCAATGTAGTCATTGATTCATTGGGCATACTCCCAAGCTTGTTTGCAGTGTTTTCTGCATTTCTTCTGATAGCTGGGGTTTTATCTTTAGTGCTTTCAAAAATATTTTCATTGCCAACAAATCAAGGCAGAGTTCTTGCCTTCAGTTTAGGTAGCAGGAATTCATTTGTGGTTCTTCCCCTAGCACTCTCTCTGCCTTCATCCTTTGAGCTTACGGTTGTAGTTATCGTATTTCAGTCATTGGTTGAGCTATTTGGGATGGCCGCTTACATATGGTGGGTTCCAAAAAAATTATATCCTTCAGCTATATGAATGCGGTGGCGCTTAACAAAGCCAAGCACAGCGACAGCTTTTCCGTTGCGGCTTCGCCTCCACTACAAAGCTGCGCGTGTTGGCGGCGTTAGCTCACTTATTTACATTGGAGTCCAAATTTTGTCAGGACAATCTAAAGGTACAGTTTATGCTCATGCATATTTCTCTGCTTCAGTAGAAAGAACGTTACAAGCTGATAATTTCGGAGATATATTCGCAGGTTTAACTAGTGTTGCTTTGTAGTGGTCAACTAATTTTGGCCACAGTTTTAGAATCTTGGTATCTAACCTCAGATTCATTTGGCGCTAAACCAGCATTATAATGATGTGGCCTAACGTTGTTGTAATATCCGTTGATATAAT
>NZ_MTQB01000022.1:0-60221 GCF_001974855.1 Pseudoalteromonas sp. SK18
TCTGTTACCGCTCGACTTGCATGTGTTAGGCCTGCCGCCAGCGTTCAATCTGAGCCATGATCAAACTCTTCAATTAAAAAGTTTTATGTCTTTCGACAGCTCAATGAATTCTGAATTTATTTAATATCTTTCGATATTGAATTGACTGTGCTGAATAATTACCGAAGTAACTATTCTGTTGGTCACTCAGTTTAAATTGAGACTCTAAATTTGTTTGCCTCACTACCTAAGTAGCTTGGCTGTTAGAACTCAATCTGTACGAGTGCCCACACAGATGATTGCTTTATATTGTTAAAGAACGTTGCGATTAAAGCGTTAAACTTCATCTCGCTAGGGCTGCGCATATTACGCTTTCCTATTTTTTTGTCAACACTTAATTTTTAGTTTCTTTTAAAAGATTTAAAAGCTAAGTTTTACTCGACTCACTTACCGTTTGTTCAGCGCTTTTCATTGCTGCCTGCCGGGTCAGTGGATGCGCATTATAGGGATATTCTGGAGAGGGTCAATGCTTTATTTCAGTTTTATTAAATTAATTTCAATCCAGTACAATAACCATACAAATAAAGGGCTGCAGGGCTGTTTTTGATTAAAAAGCATTCACATAAGGCATGATTATTGAGAGGGGAGGAAGTAAAAGCGATTTATAGATAACCGCTATATCGCTTTTACTTAAAACTTTACTAATTACTGAGTTGTTATTTCCCATACGGCAATTGAGCCTGAGATTTCATTACCGACTATAAGCAGTGCTTCGTTTGTTGCACTTTGTGCTGCAGGAACAAATGTCATTCCTTCAGGAGCAAGATCGCCACTTATATCTGCACTTGGTTCTAAACCACGATTATAAAAATAGTCTTGAAATTTCACATCGTAAGGGTTGGTTATATCAAACACCATTATCGCGCCCATACGCTCTAAACCAACAAAAGCAAATAACCTATCGCCAACCTCACCTAATGTTAGCGCTTCGGGTTCTGCCCCTTTATCATCTGAGCGTGTATCGCCTTTATTTTCATCTTCGTTATTATTGAATGCATTGCCATGAACAGAAGCGGTTACTCGTGCAATTTGATCGCCTGAGTCAAACACCACCAGCCCATTGCTATCCCAAATGGTAAATGACCGTGCACCATAAGCATAAAGCGATTCGTATTGGCCGTCGTTATTTTTATCACCTTTTACTGTTGTAACTTTTAAACGACCAATGTCGTTATCATCGTTATTTAAGTAATCGAAGTTAGCTGCGAGAGCTAGATCTTCTACGCGGCTTTCATCTATATATGCCAAACACCCATCTTTAGCGTCATAATCAAGGCCGCCCTGAGCGATGCAATCAGCTTCATCGCTGGCATCAAAAAAGTATTCGCGTGCATCACCCTCGTTGGCAGATACAATAAAGTTGGCTCCTTTCCAACTAAAACTTGCAATTGTATCTGGCTGATACATGCCATATAAACCAGGGTATGATTTAAAGTTAACACCGCCGTCTTTGTCTGAAGCGTCAAATTGTAAGTTTGACCAATCTTTAAAACCGAGCCCTTTTAGCTCAAGGGAATTATCTTCAAGATTGATGATAGCTAGAGCGTTATTTTCTTGAATAGAGACATAGGCGTATTTATTATCCTTGGAAATGCTCACATATTCTGGCTCTAAATCCATCGCAACCGTGGTATTTATTAAATTACCATTAATAGTACGTCCAGTAGGATTGGCAAACACTAAGCCCTGCGCTTCTAATTCTGCTTGCTTATTATTGTAAGCTTGAAAGTTTATGCTCAAAGCGGTATCGGCAATAGTGCCGTTATTAATATCGATAATGCTAATTGTGCCTTCGGGGTCGATACTGTAGTCGCCATTAGGTTCACCTTCATTAGCAACCACTACTTTTGCACCATCATGGCTAAATGTCACCATGTCGGGTAGGGCGCCTACTATTACATTTTTAATAAATACTGGTGTATCTCCGCTAATATTGTAAAACGCTATTTGGCCAGCTTCGCCCACGCTTGTAGCAGCCATTGCTACCGCTAATAATTGGTTATTCGCATCGATAGCTATGCTGTTTGCATCACCAGGCGTATTTTCATTTAGTGAGAGCGTAATGGCAGAGGCTAAGTTGGTCGCGGTTACAATACCTTCGTTATCTTTTACTAATGCTGCAGTGTCGAACGTATCGGCAGGAATGATATTCACAACTGCCTCATCGCCAGAGCTATTAATGGCATAAATCCACTTTTTAGAGGCTTGGTAGGCGACTATTTCAGCTGCACCCTCTGGGCTTTGTGCATTGAGTACTGCGCGGCCAATAAGATTTATATTTAAAGCTGAATTTGCATTAGTGCCGTTTTCGCCATTATTACCCGCTGTACCTTGTACACCCTGTGCGCCATTTTGGCCGTCATCACCATCAAGTGAGCAGCCAGTTAATAGTGATAGCAAAGAAAAGGCTATTATTGATTTGTTTAACATTATTGTTTTCCTTAGTGTTGTATTTGTTAAATATCAACACACAGGGATGACAACAGTATGGCATTTTTATTTATAGAATATTTAGGCAATAAAAAAGCGAGTATAAAACTCACTTTTTTGTGGGGGTTAGCTTATTTAATCAGACTGGCTGCTACATATTATTTATATAATCATCGCGCCTTTTTCGAGTTATTTTTATAAACTCTTTTAACTCATCAACGGAAGGTTCAATACCTTGTTGGTTTTTCTGTTCAAACCAATCGGTAACATCACTGGTTATGACAGAGCCATCTTGTAAGCATAACTCATCATTTTTTAACCAAACATCGGGACCTCTGAATGATGGACTAGTATACCAATTACAAAAGCTATATCCCTCACGTGTTAATTTAGACTCAATATAAAAACTATTAGCAATAGATAAAATTATATATAAAGGTATTGCGCGCAGCATAAGCTTTACCATTAACCTTATTGTTTTTTCATTGCGGAAGTTCAATACTTTTTGTAAACCTGCAATTGTCATTAAAACAGGAAATGGAGTCATTACTATTATCGGAGCCAACAAGCCGCTTTCTCGAATATAATAAAGCGACTCATCAAAATAAACATTTTCAACAAACCCATAATAAGAGAAATAAAATAAAGCAATTGTAAATAATATAAAAGCAAACAGGCCTATCACAACAGTTAATTTATGCTCGAAGCTTTGTTCTGTAAAACGTTATTCGGATTTTTCCCATTCTAAAATAGACATTGTTTATAGCTCATTTTTATTAGGGTGAAATTTACCTCTGGAAGCCAGAAAAATCCCCTCGATAAAATTATTTAGCTTAGCTGGTTATTTTAAATAAAAACGACTGCAGCAATTTTGAGTTAATTTTAACGATTATACTCAGCTCTAGTCTCTTGTATAAAAACTTCAAGTTCATTAAGTGTTGGCTCAATTCCTTTTTGATTATGCATTTCAAACCAATCATAAATATCACTAGTAATTACAGAACCATCTTGTAAGCATAACTCATCGTTTTTCAACCAAACATCGGGGGCAATAACTGAAGGAGCTGTATACCAATTACAAAAAAAATAACCTTTATCTTCTAATGTTGATTCTACAAAATAATTAAAAGGAATAACCCCAAGAACCATAAAAAAACAACTCAAAATTCCACTTTTCATGGTCAACCTCATGGACAATTTAAAACTAAAATTAAGTAAGAATTGAAATGTCGCGATCAGAAAATAAAACCAGAAAGGAAGAAAAGAAACCAGCAAAATTCTTCCACTGCTTTCTTTAAGAAAAAAAGAGGTACTGCCATCATCTAAAAAAAGTAACCGAAACTCAGAGTAAAATGTAGCTGTTACTAGATAGATTCCCCCTAAAATCAAAAAAAACAGGAATATCTTAGAAAGCCTCTCCTTGTTTCGTGCCTCTTGGAAATTCAACTCCAAAGGCTTCCACTCTAAAAGTTTCATTATTTGTAAGTCTTAGTAAAGTTTAAAGTTGGCACACCAAAAATTCCTTTTATAAAATCGACTGGACTATCTTTATAGTCTTTCTCTAATTTTTGTATTTGATTTCTAATTCTAACCTTACCTGCTTGAATATTTTCTTCACAAATATGCAAATGTTGGGTTAAGTAATCGACATAAACAGTTGTATCACGAAAAACCCATGCAAATAAAAAACCAACAGCAACAATAATTATCAATGGAGCTATTGCAGAACCAGCAATCAATGAACCTCCTAATGCAATTACTCCTGAACTAATTCCAATAGCAGCCCCAACAACAGCCATATCAACAGCCATATCAACAGCAATTCCAGCAACTAAGTCATGCCATGTTTTTTGGTCATTTAAAACCTGGTCGATTGCATGAAATGTAACTGAAATAATTAAACTAACAACGAAGCCGGTTTTCATCGCTTTGGCTGCTTCGAGCTTACCCACTCCTATAGTGAATAGCTTAGGGTTACTCGCCAAATAACGTGTACCCGTAAGGTGAGCACGTATTCCAGGATAAGAACTGATAATAATAGCAGGAGAGCCATTGTAAATTTTTATTTTAAACTTACCGAAAGCATTACCTTGGCGCTGCATTGCAACAGCTATAATGGCTAATGCCTTCACATCATCAAATAGAGGATAAAGGCCTGCGCCTGTCTTTAGAGGATCTTTTATTCGCTCCCAAATACTCGATGCTGAGTTATGCTGTGCTAATACACCATCAATCCAGTCAACCGCTTCAGAACGAGATTTACCTTCTTTCATTTTTACAGAAATAATATAATCAACAAACTCAGCTGAGTTCATTTGAATTAGAGTATGATTATTACCTGATAAAATACTTTTTATTTAGCTTTGGCGTTGTCTTTCAACGATTGCCCGGCGAGCATAAGCTGACATGTAACACTTCCTTGAGTTATATTTTAGTCCGTTATTTAATAGTCTAATTAATTAAGAATATTTAGGCAATAAAAAAGCGAGTTATAAAACTCGCTTTAAATATTTAATAAGTAATGACCATTACTATTTTTTAACTGGGCGTTTCCAACCATCTAAATTGCGTTGCTTGCCACGTGCTACGGCTAACTGATCATCCGCGACGGTATTGGTAATAACAGAACCTGCACCTACAGTTGCTGTAGCACCAATATTTACAGGAGCAACCAGTGATGAGTTAGAGCCAATAAAGGCATTATCGCCAATAATGGTTTTCGCTTTATTCACACCATCGTAGTTACAGGTAATCGTGCCTGCGCCAATATTCACTTTCTCGCCAATTTCAGCATCACCTAAGTAACTTAAGTGGTTGGCTTTAGAGCCTTTACCTAAACGGGTTTTTTTCATTTCGACAAAGTTGCCAATGTGAGAGTCTTCTTCCATTATTGCACCTGGGCGAAGGCGGGCGTATGGACCGAGTGTACATTTAGCCGCAACTGATGCATCTTCAATCAATGTATTGGCTTTAATAACAACATTATCGCCGATGCTGCAGTTTTTAAGTACGCAGTTAGGGCCAATTTGTACGTTATTACCAAGCGTTACTGTACCTTCAAAAATAACGTTGATATCGATGAGGACGTCTTCACCTGTTTTAATGTCGCCACGTACATCTATGCGTGCAGGGTCGGCAAGAGTTGCACCATTTAGCATCAGCTCTTCTGCTTGCCATGCTTGATAAGCACGCTCAAGGCCTGCAAGTTGTACACGGTTATTTGCACCTTCAACTTCCATTGGGTGATCTGGTTGTGCTGATGTAATTTCTACACCTTCACTGTGCGCCATAGCGACTATATCTGTTAGGTAGTATTCGCCTTGGGCATTATTGTTAGACAAGTTACCTAACCATGTTTTTAAAAGCTTACCATTAACCGCCATAATACCTGTGTTTACTTCGTTAATAAGTAACTGCTCTGCGGTAGCATCTTTTTGTTCAACAATACCTACTAGCTTGCCATCAACACGTAGCATACGCCCATAACCATTTGGGTTTGCAAGGTTAACAGTAAGAACTGCTAAGCCATTCATAGGTGTTGCTGCTAATAAACGTTCAAGTGTCGATTGCTTAGTTAAAGGTACATCACCGTATAAAACCAGTACAGTGTCGTCGTCATTTATATGTGGGTTTGCTTGTGCCACTGCGTGGCCTGTACCTAGCTGCTCAGCTTGCAGCACCCAATTTACGTTATTATCGGCTAATTGTTGTTGTAATAGTTCGCCGCCATGACCATAAACTAAGTTAGTAGATGTCGCACCTAGCGCGTTGGCATTATCGATAACGTGTTGCACCATAGGTTTACCTGCCACTTTATGCAGTACCTTAGGAAGAGCAGAGCGCATACGAGTACCTTTACCCGCTGCAAGAATAACCGTTGTTAAAGACATTAAAACAATTTCCTTTTTCCGTTGTTTTAGCTTGATAGAATAAGTGTGCTGCAAAGTAGATTACGTAAGTCACATCATGTGCAAATACTCAGTAGGCTAAGCAATGACTACTGAATCTTAACTTAAGCAAAATAACACCTAATAGAATAGGGTTATTGTAACGAGGATCTTGCGTAGATATAAGTAATAATGAAGAGATATTAACCATAACGATTAATTTATTTACAAATAGCCACGGGATTTATCATCAAGCACAAAAAAGCCCACATAAAGTGGGCTTTTAAAAACCAGATAGGCTTACTTTTTACGTAATTGCTGAATAATGCGTAGCTGAGCAATTGCTTCAGCTAGTTGCATTGCTGCTTGATTGTAATCAAGTTCAGCAGATGCGCCTTTTGCCATTTGGGCTTCAGCGTCACGCTTAGCTTGCTCTGCAGCTTTCTCGTCCAGGTCTTCACCACGAACAGCTGTATCAGCAAGTACGGTCACTATGTTCGGTTGAACTTCTAGTGTACCGCCAGCAATATAGATGAGTTCTTCTTCACCAAATTGCTTAACTAAACGTACCATACCAGGTTTAAGGGCAGTTAGTAGTGGGGCGTGACCGGCGTTAACACCTAACTCACCTTCACTACCAGATACTTGAATAGATTCTACTAAACCAGAAAATAATTTCTCTTCAGCACTTACTACATCAAGATGTACAGTCATAGCTGCCATACTACCCTCCTAATTACATGCTTTTGGCTTTTTCTTGAGCTTCTTCAATAGAGCCAACCATGTAGAACGCTTGCTCTGGCATATCATCAAACTCACCGTTTAAGATACCTTTGAAGCCTGCAATTGTGTCTTTAAGTGAAACGTATTTACCTGGCGCACCTGTAAATACCTCTGCCACGAAGAATGGCTGAGATAGGAAACGCTGGATTTTACGTGCACGAGATACAAGTTGCTTATCTTCGTCAGAAAGCTCGTCCATACCTAGAATCGCGATGATGTCTTTAAGTTCTTTGTAACGCTGAAGAACTGTTTGAACGCCGCGCGCTATACCGTAGTGCTCTTCACCGATTACTTGTGGATCAAGCTGACGTGAAGATGAATCAAGAGGGTCTACCGCTGGGTAGATACCTAGTGATGCGATATCACGTGAAAGTACCACTGTTGCATCTAAGTGAGCAAACGTTGTTGCTGGAGATGGATCCGTTAAATCATCCGCAGGTACGTATACCGCTTGGATTGAAGTAATTGAACCAGTCTTAGTAGATGCGATACGCTCTTGAAGTACACCCATTTCTTCAGCAAGTGTAGGCTGGTAACCTACCGCTGATGGCATACGACCAAGAAGTGCTGATACTTCTGTACCCGCAAGTGTGTAACGGTAGATGTTATCTACGAAGAAAAGTACGTCGCGACCTTCGTCACGGAACTTCTCAGCCATAGTAAGACCTGTTAACGCTACGCGTAAACGGTTACCTGGAGGCTCGTTCATCTGACCGTATACAAGCGATACTTTATCAAGTACGTTTGAATCGTTCATCTCATGGTAGAAATCGTTACCCTCACGAGTACGCTCACCAACACCTGCGAATACTGAGTAGCCGCTGTGCTCGATTGCGATGTTACGGATAAGTTCCATCATGTTTACGGTTTTACCAACACCGGCACCACCGAATAAACCAACTTTACCACCTTTAGCGAATGGACATACAAGGTCGATTACCTTGATACCCGTTTCTAAAAGTTCAACTGAGCTTGATTGCTCTTCGTAAGTAGGTGCTGCACGGTGGATAGACATACGCTCGTCTTCACCGATTGGACCTGCTTCATCAATTGGCTCACCAAGTACGTTCATGATACGACCTAGGGTCTTAGTACCAACTGGAACTTGAATTGCTTCGCCTGTGTTTGCTACTGCAGCACCACGACGTAAACCGTCTGTAGTACCTAGTGCGATAGTACGTACCACACCGCCACCTAGCTGCTGTTGAACTTCTAAAGTCAAACCAGCTAAATCGCCATCTGTTACTTTTAGCGCGTCATATACGGCTGGCACGCTGTCTTGTGGAAATTCGATATCCACAACGGCGCCGATAATTTGGACGACCTTACCTAAACTCATGTCTATTCCTCTCGTTAATCTTTGCCTGAAGCATTAAACTGCTGCTGAACCAGAACAAATCTCACTAATTTCTTGTGTGATTGCTGCTTGGCGAGCTTTGTTATATACAAGCTGTAACTCATCCATAAGGTCACCGGCATTATCAGTTGCAGCTTTCATTGCAACCATGCGGGCAGCCTGTTCAGAGGCAGCGTTTTCAACTACACCTTGGTATACCTGAGACTCAATGAAACGTACTAACAAAGACTCTAAAATAGCCTCTGGGTTTGGTTCATATAAGTAATCCCACGCATGTGTAGATACTTCTTCTTCAGCTTTTGGCAAAGGGAGTAACTGATCTACTATTGGCTCTTGCTTCATGGTATTAACAAAGTTGTTATATACCAGGAATAAACGGTCAATTTTACCTTCAGAGAATGCATCTAGCATTATTTTTACTGGACCAATTACGTCCTGTACTGAAGGCTTATCTCCAAGACCTGCTTTTTTAGCAAGCACCTGACCACCAAAACGTTGAAAGAAGCCAGCTGCTTTACTACCTAAAGTAGCAAAATCAGCATCTACGCCTTTTTCTTTCCACGCTTTAATCTCTAATGCGACTTTTTTAAACTCGTTTGAGTTTAAACCGCCACATAGACCACGGTCAGTAGAGATAACAATATAACCAACTCGTTTTACTTCACGTTCTTCTAAGAACGGGTGAGTAAAATCAAGATTTGCTTGAGCAACACGACCAATCACTTTACGTAATTTTTCAGCGTATGGACGGCTTGAAGCCACTCGTTCTTGCGCCTTTTTCATTTTAGACGCAGCAACCATTTCCATTGCGCTAGTGATCTTTTGAGTATTTTTAATACTGCCGATCTTGCTTTTAATCTCTTTTCCGCTGGCCATGACTCTCTCTCCGAATCAAGGTGTGCTTTAGGATATAAAGCACACCATTAATAACTAAATTACCAAGTTTGCGTAGACTTGAACTTCTCTAGAAGTTCTTTAAGCTGCGCTTCGATCTCGGCGTTGTAGTTACCAGTTTCATTGATTTGAGCCATAAGCTCTGCGTATGTGCTATTTGCGTAAGAAAGTAAAGCCGCTTCGAAATCCATGATTTTAGGAATTTCGATGTCTTTTAAGTAACCTTTCTCAGCTGCGAATAACGACAAAGACATTTCAGCAACAGACATTGGCGCGTACTGTTTCTGCTTCATTAGCTCTGTTACACGCTCACCATGCTCAAGTTGAGCACGAGTAGCATCATCAAGGTCAGACGCGAACTGCGAGAACGCAGCTAATTCACGGTACTGAGCTAGGGCTAGACGGATACCGCCACCTAGTTTCTTAACGATTTTAGTTTGTGCAGCACCACCAACACGCGATACCGAGATACCAGCATTTACTGCCGGACGGATACCTGAGTTGAATAAGTCAGTTTCTAAGAAGATCTGACCATCGGTGATAGAGATAACGTTTGTCGGTACGAACGCAGAAACGTCGCCGCCTTGAGTTTCAATGATAGGCAATGCCGTCAATGAACCTGTTTTACCTTTCACTTCACCGTTAGTGAACTTTTCAACGTAATCAGTGTTTACACGTGATGCACGCTCTAAAAGACGCGAGTGAAGGTAGAATACGTCACCTGGGTATGCTTCACGGCCTGGTGGACGCTTAAGTAGCAATGAGATTTGACGGTAAGCAACTGCTTGCTTAGATAAATCATCATATACGATTAATGCGTTTTCACCACGGTCACGGAAGTATTCACCCATAGTACAGCCCGAGAACGGTGCTAAGTACTGAAGTGCCGCAGATTCAGAAGCAGATGCTACAACTACGATAGTATTTGCAAGTGCACCGTGCTCTTCTAATTTACGTACTACGTTAGCAATAGTAGATGCTTTTTGACCAACCGCTACGTACACACACTTAACGCCTGTGTCTTTTTGGTTAATGATTGCATCGATTGCTAGTGCAGTTTTACCTGTTTGGCGGTCACCGATAACAAGCTCACGCTGACCACGACCAACTGGAATCATCGCATCGATAGATTTGTAACCAGTTTGTACTGGCTCATCTACTGATTGACGCTCGATTACACCTGGTGCAATTTTTTCTACAGGTTCAAACCCGTCGTTATCTAAAGCGCCTTTACCATCGATAGGAGCACCTAGCGTGTTTACAACACGACCAAGTAGACCCGCACCAACAGGAACTTCTAAGATACGACCAGTTGTGTATACTTTTACGCCTTCTGTAAGGTCAGCGTAAGGACCCATTACTACTGCACCAATTGAGTCGCGCTCAAGGTTTAGTGCGATAGCATAACGGTTGCCAGGAAGCTCAATCATCTCACCTTGCATACAGTCAGCTAGACCGTGGATGCGAATGATACCGTCAGTAACAGATACAATTGTACCTTCGTTACGAGCTTCACTTACAACTTCGAACTTCTCAATACGTTGTTTGATCAGATCTGAAATTTCAGTGGAATTAAGTTGCATGCTCTTTTTCCCAATTACGATTGTAGTGTTGTGGCTAAGCGATTTAATTTACCGCGTAAAGAGCCGTCAATTACAGTGTCGCCTGCCTTAATAATAAGACCGCCAACTACTGTAGCGTCTTCACTACAATTCAGCTTAACTTTGCGTGCGAAACGTTTTTCAAGTGCCGCTACCAATGATTCTTGCTGCGCTGCAGCAAGAGGTGTTGCCGAAATCACATCAATATCGATTTCTTTGTCATAGTCTGCTTTTAAAGCAGAAAATAAATGAGCAACCTCAGGTAGTGCAATCAAACGTCCATTTTCAGCCATCACCTTAACTAGGTTCTGACCTTGTTCGTTGAGCTGCTCACCACATAAGTTAATAAATAACTCAGCTTGTGCAGTAGCAGTAGGCAATCCAGCTAAAATGGTAGATGCCTGTTCATTGCTGGCAACGTGGCCAGCAAAGAACAACATGTCATTCCAGCTATCAATAGTGCCTTTTTCAACGGCAAGTTCAAAAGCCGCTTTAGCGTATGGGCGAGCGATAGTAGTCAATTCAGACATGCTCATACCCTCCTAATTACAGCTCAGCGACAAGTTTTTCAACGATGTCACTATGTGCGGCTTGATTGATTTCGCGCTCTAAAATTCTTTCTGCGCCAACCACAGCCAGAGTTGCTACTTGCTTACGTAGCTCTTCTGTCACACGGTTACGCTCTGATTCAATTTCAGAGTGCCCTTGAGCAATAATTTTTTCACGCTCTTGCTGACCACGAACAGTTTCTTCGTCAACAATTAGCACGGCACGCTTTTTAGCTTGATCAATGATATCAGCCGCTTGAGCCTTTGCATCTTTAAGCTGTTCTGCAGCTTTCTGTTGCGCAAGTTCTAAGTCTTTTTCGGCTCTATCAGAGGCAGCTAAACCATCTTCGATTTTCTTCTGGCGAGCTTCAATTGCACCGTTTAGTGGTGGCCATACGTATTTCATACAAAATAATACGAACACCGTAAACGCAATTAATTCACCGATAAGAGTGGCGTTTAAGTTCACAACCGCTCCTCCTTAAATAGTAAGCTGTTCAAAAAATAAAATTAAAGTACGAACAACAATACCATCGCGATACCAACACCAATCATTGCTACAGCATCGATTAGACCAGCAAGGATAAACATTTTAACTTGTAGCGATGGTGCTAGCTCAGGTTGACGTGCACATGCTTCAAGGAATTTACCGCCCATGTTACCAAAACCGATTGCTGTGCCGATTGCACCGAAACCGATAAGTAAAGCTACTGCGATGTATTTTAAGCCGTTTAATAATTCTAAAGCTTCCATTTATTTCTCCAAAGTTTCAATTGTATTAAAAGTAAAAGTAAAATTGTAAATATAGTAATTAGTGATTATCTGAACTTGCCATGCTTAGGTATACGATTGTTAGCATCATGAATACGAATGCTTGCAATACGATTACTAAGATATGGAATACAGCCCACACAAAGTGCAACGGTAGTTGCATTAAACCTACAGCACCTATAAGGATGAAGATTAACTCACCTGCATATAAGTTACCGAACAAACGCAGAGCCAGTGAAAACGGCTTAGAAACCAATGCAATAAGTTCTAGTAATAAGTTGAATGGGATTAAAAGAATCTGCATAGCTGTATTGTTTGAACTAAACGGGTGAAGTGTTAGTTCTTTAATAAAACCGCCGATACCTTTGATTTTAATTGAGTAACCAATCATTAGAATGAACACGCCCAGCGCAAGTGCAGCTGTCATGTTGATATCTGTAGTTGGTACAATTTTCATGTATACGTCGTGTGAATCCATACCGAATGCAGTTTCGCCAACAAAGCCAGCAAATGCAGGTAGGAAATCAACTGGGATTAAATCCATTAAGTTCATTAAGAATATCCAAACGAATATTGTTAATGCTAATGGTGCAATTAGCTTACTTTTACCGTGGAAGGTATCGCGTACGTTGTCGCCAACGAACTCAACAACCATTTCAATGAAACATTGAAGTTTTCCAGGTACACCCAGAGTTGATTTTTTTGCGGCACTACGGAAGATCCATAAAAATATTAGACCTAGTCCGATAGACCATGCGAGGGTATCTATATGCCATGTCCAGAAACCACTATCCGTACATGCTTTATTGAAGGCAAGACCAGCGTCGGTCGAGCACATCTTAGCATTGGTTAAGTGGTGCTGAATATGGCTAGATAGAGTAACTTCTTCTGCAGCCATGTTATATCCCAAAAGTTAATGTTTAAAAAAAACGGGTGTAAACAATCCTGTAAACAACACCAACACATAAGCACAAAAGAAAGGTAGCAGTACTACCGGATAAAGCTTTAGCATTAGTGCAAACAAAACGATTGTTAGCATAAATTTTAATCCGTTGCCGCGTTTCAACGAGGCATACGCTTGATTTGCTCGACTTGCACCCATATATCTGAATGCATAAAGCGCAAATACAAAGTTAGGAAGTACTGCGACTGCGCCACCAGCTAATGCTGAAAGTGCGGCATTGGTTTCCCAACCTATAAAAATTATTAGTGCAGCTAAAAGGGCTACAAATCCCTGAAGGCAAATTAATTTTAATGCGGCAAGCCTATACGGGCCTGCTAACTTGTTAGTCACTTTTAATTAACCTTTATGACGCTCTAATTGTCAGGGTATGAAAACTGGCGAAATTATACTTAATCCTGCCAGTTTTGCAACTTGAGTAGGTGCTTTGTAACACAAAATCGCTGTAAATGTCCCTTTTTAGACATCCAATGAATTAATGGTGGGAATAGTCTTGATTGATACGGTTTAAAATACCGTCTAACTCGTCAAGATTAGTGTAAGAAATAACCAACTTCCCTTTGCCTTTTTTGTTGTAATTTATTTCTACTTTTGCCCCAAGATTATCAGCAAGTTGTTGCTCTAACTGTTTAACATCCGGGTCTTTTTCTATTACTTCTTTTGCTGGAGCAGGCTCTAAAATAGAGCGTACTAGTTTTTCGGTTTCGCGAACGGTCAATGCTTTCGCAACAGCTAAACGGGCTGCATCTGATTGCACTTCACCTTCTAGTGCTAATAAGCAACGAGCGTGACCCATTTCAATGTCACCATGCTCTAACAATATCTTTACATCGTTATTAAGATTATTTAAGCGTAATAAGTTAGTCACGGTCGTACGCGATTTACCAACTGCATCAGCCACTTGTTGATGCGTTAACTCAAACTCATTAAGTAAGCGATTAAGCGCTATCGCTTCTTCCATGGCGTTTAAGTCTTCACGCTGAATATTTTCAATTAGGGCAATAGCAACGGCTGCTTCATCAGGCACGTCTTTGATAATACAGGGTACAAACTCAAGCTTAGCAATTTGCGCAGCGCGCCAACGGCGTTCACCGGCAATAATCTCGTAGCTATTATGCGCAACAGGACGCACAACGATAGGTTGAATAATTCCTTGTGAGCGTATCGAACTAGCGAGTTCTTCAAGTGCCTCTTCAGACATGTCTTTACGAGGTTGGTATTTACCTGAGTGTAAAAACTCGATAGGTAGTTTTTGGAGTTCACTGTTGCTAGGCTGCGCTGCATTTTCAACTGCGCTAGTTACGTTAGCGGTGTTCTGTTCCTTGCCTTCGCTTGGTGCAGGTTTAGATGAACTTAAAAGCGCATCGAGTCCTCGGCCTAAACCTCGTTTTTTAGCAGACATGTTATTTTTTTACCTCAAAGTTAGGCGACAACGGGAGTTGTTTTTTCTTTTCTGCGTAGCATTTCACCAGCGAGAGCTAAATAAGCTTTCGCGCCACTTGATGCTCGATCGTAGTACATTGCT
The DNA here is from genome assembly GCF_001974855.1 of Pseudoalteromonas sp. SK18. GTDB lineage: Bacteria > Pseudomonadota > Gammaproteobacteria > Enterobacterales > Alteromonadaceae > Pseudoalteromonas. The sequence goes on from NZ_MTQB01000022.1 coordinate 14,797, forward strand.
GGGGCACCAAAACTTGGGGCTTCTGCAAGTCGAACATTACGTGGGATCACCGTACGGTATACTTTATCGCCAAAATGTTGTTTTAATTGTTCTGATACATCATTTGCTAGTCGATTACGCGGATCGTACATAGTACGAAGTATGCCTTCAATCTGTAAGTTAGGATTAACTAACTTAGCAAGTTGCGTAATCGTATCCATTAATGCAGTTAATCCTTCCAATGCATAATATTCACATTGCATAGGCACTAAAATAGAATCGGCAGCGGCCATGGCATTAACGGTTAACATATTTAAAGAAGGCGGGCAGTCTATAAAAATAAACTCATACTGATCTTGTATTTTTTCAAGCGCGTTACGCAAACGTACTTCACGCGCAAATAATTCCATCAGCTTAACTTCTGCAGCGGTCACATCGCCGTTTGCAGCAATCATATGATATTCGCCTGAAGTTTCTTTAATAATCACTTCATCAATAGGCTTATCTTCTATGAGCAAATCATAGATAGTAGGGACGTCACCATATTTGTCGACGCCACTGCCCATGGTCGCATTGCCTTGCGGGTCGAGATCTATTAACAGCACTTTACGTTTCGTTGCAGCCATAGATGCAGCGAGATTAACGGCAGTGGTAGTTTTACCTACTCCGCCTTTTTGATTTGCTAATGCGATGACTTTTGCCACAGTGTCTCTGATCCCTAGTCTTTAGAAAGAATTATTAAATGTCGTTGTGCATCTAAATCCGGTACTTCTAATGCAATTTTTTGCTCAAACTTAACACCAGCAGGGAGTGAGTCTAATTCCTCACTTGGAAATACCCCTTTAAGTGCAATGAACTTACCTGAATGATCAATTAAGTGCGAACACCAGTCAATCATATCTTGTAACGATGCAAATGCACGACTTAGTACGCCATCTAATTTAACACTTGGTTGATATTCTTCAACTCTTGACTGCACTGGGGTGACATTATCAAGGCCAAGCTCATGTTTAACATGCATTAAAAAACGTACACGTTTACCTAAACTATCTAATAATACAAACTGCGTATCAGGTAAGGCAATAGCTAACACTATGCCCGGTAAACCAGGACCTGTGCCAACATCAATATAATGATGACCGGTCAAGTGAGGCGCAACAACTAAGCTATCCATTATATGTTTAACCATCATTTCTTGAGGTAAACGTACCGAGGTTAAGTTATAGGCTTTATTCCACTTATCGAGTAATTCGACATAGCGAACAAGCTGTTGCTGTTGTTTTTGTGTTAGCGCAATATCAGTTTGCGCTAACAAAGTTGTTAATTGTTGCTGTAACACAATGTTCCTTTACCGTTACGCAGTTTTGCGTAACAAGCCTTGCTTCTTCAGATACACCAATAATAGCGAAATCGCCGCTGGGGTGATACCAGAAATACGCGAAGCTTGGCCAATAGTGTCTGGACGAGCATCAATTAGCTTAGCAACAACCTCGTTTGATAAACCAGAGACGGTTTTATAATCAAACTCTTTTGGTAAAATTGTTTCTTCATGACGAAGTTGCTTATTGATCTCATCTTGTTGACGCGCAATATAACCTGCGTACTTCGTATGAATTTCAACCTGCTCTAAAGCCGCCTTATTGGTAAACTCAGATCCAAGTCCTTCAATGGCCATCAAGTCGTTATAACGCACTTCTGGACGGCGCAGTAATTCTTCTAAGCTGGCTTCACGCACAAGTGGCGTTTTTAGTAATTCGTTTACTTTATTAACCATGGCATGATCTTTATGGATCCAGGTATCTTTAATACGCTGTTTCTCTTTAGCGATCACTTCCATTTTTTCGTTAAATGCTTGCCAACGTTCATCGTTAACTAAACCAAGTTCGCGGCCTTTTTCAGTTAAACGAATATCAGCGTTGTCTTCGCGAAGTAGCAAACGGTATTCAGCACGGCTAGTAAACATACGGTACGGTTCTTTTGTACCCAGTGTTGCTAAGTCGTCAATCAGTACGCCTACATAGGCTTCATCACGACGAGGCGTCCACGATTCTTTGCCTTGTATTTGTAAGGCTGCATTCATACCTGCGATCAAACCTTGCGCACCCGCTTCTTCGTAACCGGTAGTACCATTAATTTGACCAGCAAAAAATAAACCATCAATAAATTTAGTTTCTAATGATTGTTTTAAATCGCGTGGATCAAAAAAGTCATATTCAATGGCATAGCCAGGACGACAGATATGTGCATTTTCAAATCCGGTGATCGATTGCACAATTTCTAACTGCACATCGAACGGTAAGCTGGTTGAAATACCATTAGGGTATAACTCGTATGAAGTTAAACCTTCTGGCTCTACAAATATCTGGTGTTTATCTTTATCTGCAAAACGGACAATTTTATCTTCAATAGACGGACAGTAACGAGGGCCTATTCCTTCGATAACACCTGAGTACATAGGTGAGCGATGTAAGTTTTTGCGAATAACATCATGTGTTTTTTCATTGGTGTAAGTGATGTAACACGGTATTTGTTGTGGGTGGTCGCTTTGTTTACCCATAAATGAGAATACCGGTGTTGGTGTATCACCTGGTTGTTCCTGCATTTTACTAAAATCGACAGTTCGGGCATCAATACGCGGTGGCGTACCGGTTTTTAAACGATCTACTCTAAATGGTAATTCACGTAAGCGATCAGCTAAGGCAATTGAAGGTGGATCGCCAGCTCGGCCGCCTTTAAAGTTTTCAAGGCCGATATGAATTTGACCACCTAAGAAGGTACCTACGGTTAGTACTACACTCGGTGCACTAAAACGTAAACCCATTTGTGTCACTACACCGGTTACACGATCATTTTCAACAATTAGATCATCACATGATTGCTGAAAAATCTTTAAGTTTTCTTGGTTTTGAAGTGTGTTTTGAATAGCCGCTTTGTACAAGGCACGATCTGCTTGAGCACGAGTCGCTCGTACAGCAGGGCCTTTAGAAGAGTTAAGCGTACGGAATTGGATCCCGCCTTTGTCAATGGCTTGAGCCATTGCGCCACCCAGGGCATCAATTTCTTTAACTAGATGACCTTTGCCAATGCCACCAATTGCTGGGTTACAAGACATTTGACCAAGGGTATCCATATTGTGAGTTAGCAGCAGGGTATTCATCCCCATACGGGCAGCTGCCAATGCGGCTTCAGTGCCTGCATGTCCACCACCTACTACGATAACGTCAAAATTTTCGTGAAAAATCATTAATGGGATCCTACTTAAATCAAACCAGTAAACTTCAAAAGGGAGCGTATTCTACCTAGAAATTAGCAGAAGATAAATGATTAAACAGTGCTCAAGATCTAAGTAAGTGATCTCTAATAATATAAAGGATCTTTTAAAGAGATCTTTTAATACTATTACTACTACTGATCGGGTTTTCTGTTGATAAGCTTTAGATCATGATTAAAAACATATAATTAGATCGGATCTAAAGGTGTTAATATGATCGGATCTTCAGGCAAATAAGCTCTGATCAAAACGGGCTGTTATACACAGGCCGATCAAGTCTCGATCTTATCCCATGGATAAGCATAGCTAAAAAAGCAGTTTAATCAGTGTTTATCCACAAAATATATTAAATTATTAGTAAATTGTGGGTAACTTTATTTATAACTTATCGCTTGATCTTTCTATTTTAAACCTGTTTGTGCTATCCACGAGTCTAACCAAGCTAAGGCCGTATCTTCGGGTAGTGCTTCATCAAGAATGTTTAGCTCCAACCGTTGTGCTACTTTTATAGCACCTTTTTGGCTTAAAAGGGCATCTATATTGCGCCCTGCAAGGTTATAAGTGTCGTAACTGGTATCGCCAAGTGCAATAACCGAATACTTTAAATGCGAGAGATCATCTACTTGAGATACTTGTTCGACAAAGCTAATTAGATTGTCAGGGTAATCACCCGCACCATAGGTTGATGTACAAACTAACCAAATAGTATTTTGCTGATCTATTTCATTAAATTCAGGTTGATCATGTAGTTGGCTATTAATCCCTTGGTTGTTAAGCGCATCGCTTAGCTGCTCTGCAACGTACTCGGCGGATCCCATTTGACTACCAACGATAATATTTACTGAACTCATGAATATTGCTGATCACTATTAGTTTTAATTGCTGCCTATGATAGCCGAGTGAGTATAACAGTAAAGTTAAGAGTGTTATTTTGTATAACTATTTTTGTGGTAATTTAAGCCTTCGCGTGAATTATGGCTTTAAGCTGTTGATTATTAATGGTTTAACAAAATATATTTAAATGTAATCTTCTGATCAAGTTGTTGATAAGGTTGGGGAAAGCTCTGCTTAACTAAGAAGTAATGTTACAAATAGTTTGCTAAGTTATTGATTTTATGTTGAGTGTTAGCCATCAGCTAGTACAAATTTATAAATAAACGTGTGTTGATCTTAGTGTGGATACAAAGCATGTTGATAACTTAAGATTGGGATCGAAAATAATTTTAAAAAATGATCTATTTTCTCAGATCAGCCTAAAAATCCATTTTTATTTTCTAAAAATCGCTATTTAGCCTATTAAACACAACATATTATTTCTTTTTATCGCTTTTAACTCATTTTTAAGGCAATAAAACCCGCAATTGTGGATAACTGATCTGCTAAAAAATAAATTACATCAATTTTTACTAAGAAATTAACGGTGTTTTGCTGGTGGAGTGGGCGGTCAAATTTACTTTTTAGGTACGTTTTATTTTTTATGGTTTGATAATTACCCATGTTCAAACGTGGAAAACCAATGTTATAGGTGCTCTTTTAGAGGAAAGAAGCTTAATTTTTTACTATTAATCTAGGTAGTTTATCTGTTATTTGCTGTGATTATTGGCCTAGCCTACTATGGCTTGAATACATTTTTAAAGGCGAATTGAGGCTAATATAGGTGCAGTTTAAGCTGTGTTTTTAGTCTGTTTGGTTTTTAAAATGGGTTATTAAAATACAGTTTGGCGAGTCGATATTAAAAATAGTAGGCCTTAAAAAGGGCACCTAGGTGCCCTTAATGATTAAATTATTAGTTCGACTATTTACCGATACAGAACGAGCTGAAAATTTTGCCAAGCAAATCATCAGAAGTAAATTCACCAGTTATTTCGTTAAGATACTGCTGTGTTAAACGCAGTTCTTCAGCGAGGATTTCACCGGCCACGTGCATTTCTAATTGTGTTTTACCCGTATCTAAGTGATAGGCTGCGTGTTCCAGTGCATCTAAGTGACGACGCCGCGCCATAAAGCCACCCTCTGTGGCACCATCAAAACCAATACAGGCTTTTAAGTGCTCACGCACAAGCTCTATGCCGTCAGCATTTTTAGCACTTAAACTGATGACCGGATATTGTTGCTCTTGATCCATACCAACCGTATCACCCGATAAATCGGCTTTATTTCTGATCACGGTCACGCCCATACCTTGGGGTAACTTAGCCATAAATTCAGGCCAAATAGCATGTGGATCAGTATCGGCTGTGTCGGTGCCATCAAGCATAAATAACACCCGATCGGCTTGGTTTATTTCATCCCAAGCACGTTCAATGCCTATTTGCTCTACCTTATCTGGGCTTTCTCGTAGGCCTGCGGTATCTATTATATGCAGTGGCATACCATCTATATGTATATGCTCACGTAATACGTCACGAGTGGTGCCGGCTATTTCAGTTACAATAGCCGCTTCTCGACCTGCTAATGCATTAAGTAAGCTTGATTTACCGGCATTAGGGCGACCAGCAATAACGACGCGCATACCTTCGCGCATTATGCTGCCTTGTTTGGCTTGATTGGTTACGGCATTAAGCTGCTCAATGATGGCATTTAAATCACCGCCCACTTTTCCGTCTGATAAAAAATCGATTTCTTCGTCAGGAAAATCAATAGCTGCTTCCACATACATACGTAAGTGAATGACTTTTTCAACTAAGGTTTCTATGTGCTTAGAGAATTGCCCTTGAAGTGACTGTAGAGCGCTTTTAGCGGCTTGCTCGCTAGTGGCATTAATTAAGTCGGCAATTGCTTCTGCTTGAGTTAAATCAAGCTTATCGTTCATAAACGCACGCTCAGAGAATTCCCCTGGTTTAGCTAAACGCACACCGTCTATTTTACTTATTTCTTTGAGTAGCATATCAAGAACAACAGGGCCGCCATGGCCTTGAAGTTCGAGTACATCTTCACCGGTAAATGAGTTTGGGCCAGCAAAGTAAATCGCAATACCTTGGTCAAGTTGCTGACCTGCAAGGGTGTTAAATGGCACATAGTCGGCATAACGAACTTTAGGGACTTTGCCTATTATTTTTTCAGCAACCTGTTTGGCTAGGGTTCCTGAAACGCGAATAATACCAACACCGCCTCGACCTGGGGCAGTGGCTTGTGCTGCAATTGTATCGTGATTGATCATGCGGTTTATTTGCCAACTTAAATAACGTAATGGCGGTATTGTAACCTATCAAATAGGCACTCGCGAATGCTGTTATAAAAAATAGGCAATAAAAAAGGCGACCTAAGTCGCCTTTATATAAGTAGGGAGTTTAATCGCCCCTTACTTTAATTCCTTTCTTTTCCATGCCACGGTAGATGATCAACATCTGGACAATAGAAATAAGGTTAGACACTAACCAGTAAAGTACTAAACCAGATGGGAACCATAAGAAGAATACAGAGAAGATAACCGGCATAAAGGTCATCATTTTTTGCTGCATTGGATCGGTAACCGTCATAGGTTGTAGTTTTTGCGTTATAAACATACTCGCACCAAATAAGATTGGTAATACGTAGTATGGGTCTTTCGCAGAAAGGTCAGTTAACCAAAGTACAAATTCAGCGTGACGAAGTTCTGTAGACTCTAAGAATACATAGAACAAGGCTAAGAAGATTGGCATTTGCAGTAAAATAGGGAAACAGCCACCCATAGGGTTCACTTTTTCTTTACGGTACATTTCCATAGTCGCTTGGCCGAATTTTTGACGATCATCGCCATACTTTTCTTTTAGCGCTTTCATCTTAGGCTGTAATGCACGCATTTTAGCCATTGAGGTGTACTGTGCTTTAGTCAGTGGGTACATTAATGTTTTAACGATAATAGTGATGGCAATAATTGCTACACCCCAGTTACCTAAAATACTGTGTAACCATTTAAGTAGCACAAATAAAGGTTGAGAAATAAACCATAACCAACCGTAATCAACCGTTAAGTCTAAGTCAGTGTGAATCGCTTCAAGTTTATCTGACTCTTTAGGGCCCATGTAATAAGTTGCAGTAAGTGTTTGCTCACTACCAGCTTGAACATTTACCGCTTCGTCTTTAACACCAATGATAGCTGCATTACTTTTAGTGATTAAACTATAAAGTGTATTTGCTTGATCTTGCATTGGTACCCAAGCACTTACAAAGTAATGCTGGATAAAGGCAACGTAACCACCTTGGGTATTTATGTTTAGGTTTTTATCGGCCATATCGGAAAAACTATACTTTTCGTATGGTTCTTCATCAGTACCGTATGCAGCACCTAAATAGTTTTGATCAACCATGCTGCCTTTTTCTTGTACGGTACGCTTTATTTGTGTGTAAAGCTGAACTTGTACTGGCGCACTAGTGGTGTTGTTAACTTTATATTCTAAGCCAACATCATATTGACCCTTTTTGAATACATATGTTTTAGTGAAACTTACACCGTTACTATCAGTAAACTGAAGAGGAACTCGAAGCTCATCACCTGTTAAAGTATAAGAAGTTTGTTCTGATTGGTAAGTAGGACGACCATTTGCTGATGCATCTGGGCCATTTAAACCTATTAAACCACTTTGTGAAAAGTATTGTTTACCATCAAACTCACCAAGTAGCATGTAAGGAACATCACTGCCTTTGGTTTCTTTATAATCAATTAAGTCTGTTTCAACAATGTCACCGCCTTTGGTGTCAATTTTTACTTTAAACACGTCTGTTGTAATATTTATAACAGCGCGCTTAGCTAAAGTTGTTGAAGCAGGTAAACCTGAGTCTGATGAAGCTGGAACATAATCATCTGATTCTGGTGAATTTGCTTTTAGTGTTTGTGTTGTGGCACTAGGATCGGCTTTTGGTGTGTTGTAGTCATTATTCCACTCTTGAAATAATAAAAACGACACTAGCATTAGGCCGATGAATAAAAACGTGCGTTGCGATTCCATAACAGCTCTTATTTCTCGTGTTGGTGGTTAATACGGGTTAATTTTTCAGGAACGGGGTCGTCTCCGCCTGAATGTAAAGGATGGCATTTTAATATGCGTTTAACAGCTAACCAACACCCTTTTACCGATCCATGCAAATTAATTGCTTGAATAGCGTAACTAGAGCACGTTGGATTAAAACGACAATGCGGACCTAATAGCGGGCTAATCCACTTTTGATAACCGCGGATAAATAAAACTAAACAACGTGTTGGTAAAGCAGCAAGTGGTTTAAGTAACCTCATGTTGTACATGCCCCTACGTTATGTTTAGTGAATAGATACCATGTATTTAAAGACTCACTATGAGATTTTAAACGCATGATTAAAAGGTGAGCTAAAGATACCTTAATTAACCCTGTAATTCTATTGCTATCGGGCTTGTTTAGTCGATTTAGCTGATTTGTTTGGGCGTTTTTTAAATGGTGGCGGTTTAGGGGCACCAGGTTTGCAGCGTTCATTAATCTTACGCCACAGCTTTGTAAGTTGTTTGGTTAATTCTTCATTAGACTGTTCATCAATGCCACTTTTAACCATCAACACAATATCAATATTATCGAGCGTGTGTTGGTTTAAACGAAAACTTTCGCGAGCAAGACGTTTAATACGGTTTCGTTGACATGCCTTTTTTACACGTTTTTTAGCAACAGTAAGGCCTAACCTAGGTTTTGACTGGTCACTTGGTTTTGCTAATAAAGTAAAGAAAGGAGTTGCAGCCCGAGCGGGTTCGTTAAATATGCGAGAGTAATGCGAGGGAGTTAACAGACGTAACTCCCTGCCAAAGCTAAAGTCTTCCACTTATAAATTAAGCAGAAAGAACTTTGCGGCCTTTAGCACGGCGACGAGCTAATACTTTACGGCCATTTACAGTTGCCATACGAGCACGGAAACCGTGTGTACGTTTGCGTTTTAAAACGCTAGGTTGAAAAGTTCTTTTCATAACAATCTCATCCGATCGGTTAAAGTTAAAACATCCTATGCAGGTCGCGATCCTGGCACAGGTGCCATTGCGAGCGCGAGATATTATAGATGAAGTGACGAAAAGTCAATCATAATAGAGTGCGTAAAGCATGTTTATTTATGATCAATTTTCATGATCCGATAGGATCATCATAAATAAGAAGTTTTCCACAGCCCCTGTATAAAAAGTGAATAAAAGCATGGGAAAAGTAAATTAGATCGTAAATTATGGTCGCGATCTGCTGCCAGTTTTGTTATGATCTCTAATCAAGCTTTAAAATAAAAAGCTATTTAAATCAGTCTGTTATTATATTTATACATCGATATCAACAATTTTACAAAAATCAATCTTTTACTTGTGGATAAAGTGCATTCATAATAGTCGGTCTTGGGCTGCTTATTGAGCCATTTAAACGCAATACAGGTGTGATTTTTGAATCATTATTGATGTGCGGGAATAAAAATTATATCTCTGGGAGTTTTACTGTGTATCTGTCGGTTTGGCAAAGTTGTTTATATGTATTGCAAGATGAATTGCCTTCGCAGCAATTCAGTATGTGGGTCAGACCACTTCAAGCAGAAAGTACCGAAGATACCTTGACGATTTATGCGCCTAATCGTTTCGTACTTGATTGGGTGAGAGAGAAGTACTTAAATAGAATAAATGAATTACTGGTAGAAATTTGTGGTGTAGAAGCACCCGAGTTACGCTTTGATGTAGGTAGCAAGCCGCTATTAAATGCACAAGCTGCACCGGTGGTTGAAACACAATCAGCGCCAAGCACGCAATCAACGGCCAAACAACAACCTCGAGAACAAAAACCGGTTGTAGAGCCAGCTCCTAAATCTGGTTATAAATCAAACATTAAAGAAAACTATACCTTTGATAGCTTTGTAGAGGGTAAATCTAACCAATTAGCAAAAGCGGCTGCCACTCAGGTAGCAGACAACCCTGGCTCTGCATTTAACCCTGTATTTATTTACGGTGGTACAGGCTTAGGTAAGACGCATTTATTACATGCGGTAGGCAACGGTATTATGGCGAATAAGCCCGATGCTAAAATTGTTTACATGCATTCAGAACGTTTCGTTCAAGACATGGTTAAAGCACTGCAAAATAATGCGATTGAAGAGTTTAAGCGTTATTACCGTAGTGTTGATGCATTAATGATTGATGACATTCAATTTTTTGCTAATAAAGAACGTTCTCAAGAAGAATTCTTTCATACCTTTAATGCATTATTAGAAGGTAATCAACAAATTATTTTAACCTCTGACCGTTACCCTAAAGAGATTGAAGGGGTTGAAGATCGCCTTAAATCTCGTTTTGGTTGGGGATTAACCATCGCGATTGAGCCGCCAGAGCTTGAAACACGCGTTGCTATTTTGATGAAAAAAGCCCAGCAAAGTAAAATTAATTTACCGCATGAAGTGGCATTTTTTATTGCTAAAAAATTACGCTCAAACGTACGTGAGCTTGAAGGTGCATTAAACCGTGTAATTGCTAACGCAAACTTTACCGGCCGCCCAATTTCTATCGACTTTGTAAAAGAAGCACTGCGTGATTTATTGGCGCTGCAAGATAAACTAGTCACCATAGATAACATTCAACGTACGGTTGCAGAATACTATAGAATACGTGTATCTGACTTACTGTCTAAGCGCCGTAGCCGCTCTATAGCAAGGCCTCGCCAAGTTGCCATGGCACTCTCTAAAGAACTCACTAATCACAGCTTACCTGAGATTGGGGATGCTTTTGGTGGGCGTGACCATACAACAGTACTGCATGCGTGTCGCAAAGTTAAATCATTACGTGACGAGAGCCACGAGATTAAAGAAGATTACCAAAACTTAATAAGAACATTGTCATCTTAGGGCTGACTTTATTATGCAAATAACAATATCAAGAGAACAGTTTTTAAAACCATTGGTACAAGTATCGGGTGCCATTGAGCGTAAGCATACGTTACCTATTTTATCTAACGTATTGCTCGTGGTAGAAAATGGCCAGCTTTCAATGACAGGGACAGACCTTGAAATTGAATTAGTGGCGAGTGTATTTGTGGGTGACGATGTTGCCGATACTAAACTCACATTACCGGCTAAAAAATTACTCGATATTTGTAAAAGTTTACCGGATGGTTCTGATCTTACTTTAAGCTTGCAAGACCATCAGTTACTTTTAACCAGTGGGAAAAGTCGTTTTTCATTGACCACTTTAGCTGCTGAAGATTTTCCTAATTTAGAGCAGTGGGATGGTGAGGTTGAGTTTCAACTAACGCGTTTAGAATTACGTAAATTACTTGAAAGCACACACTTTTCAATGGCAAACCAAGATGTGCGTTATTACTTAAACGGCATGTCGTTTGAAGTTGATAACAGCGATATAAAAACAGTTGCCACTGATGGGCATCGTTTAGCTATTGCACAAAAACAACTAGGTCAGTCGTTAAATACACAGCGCCAATTAATTATACCACGCAAAGGCGTGCAAGAAATTATGCGTCTAATGGTTGCTGATCAAGAGCTGGTAACTATTCAGTTTGGTGCCAACCACATTCGTATTATTGATATTGAATTTACCTTTACGAGTAAATTAGTTGATGGTCGATTCCCTGATTACCGTCGTGTTTTACCGCGCGGTGGCGATAAGGTAATTACCGCGAATCGTGAATGGCTTCGTAATGCTTTTCAGCGTGTGTCGATTTTATCGAACGAAAAGTTTCGTGGTGTACGCTTAAATTTATCAAACGGTTTATTAAAAATTACAGCCAACAACCCAGAGCAAGAGCAAGCTGAAGAAGTGGTTGAAGTAATGTACGAGGGTGATGACCTAGAAATAGGCTTTAATGTCTCTTATGTATTAGATGTATTAAATACATTAAAAACCGAAGATGTATTATTTACGCTTGCCGATTCAAACAGTAGTGCACTTATAGAAGGTGCTGGCGATGAAGAAGCTATGTACGTTGTTATGCCAATGCGTTTATAAGATCATAAATACATAATGAGCTTAAGTCATTTGAGCCTCAAATATTTTCGTAATATTGAGGCACTGACGCTAGAACCAGTTAACGGCGTTAATATAATTTATGGTGAAAACGGCAGCGGAAAAACCAGCCTTTTAGAGGCTATTTATTACCTTTCTCACGGCAAATCTTTTCGAACCTCTAAACATAAAAGCATTATAGCTCATCATCAAGATCAGTTTGTTATTCATGGCCGCAAAGCGTTATACGATTTATCTATCCCAATAGGGATTAGTAAAACCCAAGCGGGTGAAACTAATTTAAAAATACAGGGTAAGGCGAGTCGAAAAGTATCTGAACTTGCTCAACTTATGCCAGTGCAAGTTATTACACCAGAAAGCTATTCGTTATTTTTTGGTGGCCCTAAAGAGCGCAGAAAATTTTTAGATTTAGGTTTGTTCCACGTGGAACATGAGTTTTTTTTCTTGTGGCAATCGTTTAATAAAGTGCTAAAACAGCGCAATGCCTTGTTGAAATCTAAGCCGAAGAATTATTTTGACCAAATCAAGTTTTGGGACAAAGAATTTGTTAGACTGGCTGAACAAATAAATAAATTAAGAATCGCGTATATAACTAGGTTTAAGCAGCAGTTTTTTGATAAAATGTGTGCAGAATTAACGCTAATACGCGATCTAGAAATTAGCTTTAATGCAGGCTGGAAAGAGAGCGAATCTCTTTCTGATGCGTTAGAGCAAAGCTTTGAGCGAGATGCTCGTCAAGGCTTTACTAGTAAAGGCCCTCATAAGGCTGATTTTAGTTTTAGTGTCGCTGGCAACAGTGTTGAGAATGTATTCTCACGCGGGCAATTAAAGCTATTGTTGTATGCGTTAAAAGTAACGCAAAATAGTTTGATTGAGTCAGAGACAGATAAGCAATCTATATTGCTAATAGATGATTTACCTTCAGAACTAAGCGAAGATACAAAAGAGAAAGTGGGTCAGTTATTGACTCATTGTAGTTCTCAAATATTTATTTCTTCAATTTTATCTGAAAGTATTTCTGCTGTGGTGGAACCCATGAAACGAGAACTAAAAATGTTCCACGTGAAACATGGCAACCTAATAACAAGATAAGTGGGATTAACCATGTCTGAGAATTATGATTCGTCGAGTATTAAAGTACTTAAAGGATTAGATGCAGTAAGAAAGCGTCCTGGTATGTATATAGGGGACACCGATGATGGTACGGGCTTACACCACATGGTGTTTGAGGTCGTTGATAACTCTATCGATGAGGCCTTAGCAGGTCACTGTGATGATATATTTGTCACTATTCACTTAGACGGTTCGGTATCTGTAAGAGATAACGGCCGTGGTATTCCTACTTCTATACATGAAGAAGAAGGTGTATCTGCAGCTGAAGTTATTATGACGGTATTACATGCCGGTGGTAAGTTTGATGATAACTCTTATAAAGTATCAGGTGGCTTACACGGTGTTGGTGTATCGGTAGTAAATGCATTATCAGAAAAGTTAAAACTAACCATTCGTCGTGAAGGTAAACTTCATGAGCAGTTTTACACTATGGGTGTGCCAGATGCACCACTAGCAACAATTGGTGACTCTGAAACAACCGGTACTGAATTACGTTTTTGGCCTAGCGGCGAAACGTTTACTAACCTTGATTTCCATTACGATATTTTAGCTAAGCGTTTACGCGAGTTATCGTTTTTGAACTCGGGCGTAAGTATCATTTTAAACGATGAGCGCGAAGAGAATAAAAGTGACCACTTTAAATACGAAGGTGGTATTAGAGCGTTCGTTGAATACTTAAACCGTAATAAAACACCTGTGCACAAAGGGGTGTTCCACTTTACTCATGAACGTGAAGAAGATGGTATTAGTGTAGAAGTATCAATGCAATGGAATGATGCATTCCAAGAAAACATTTACTGTTTCACTAATAACATTCCACAACGTGATGGTGGTACTCACTTAGCTGGTTTTAGATCTGCGCTTACACGTACGCTTAATAACTACATGGAAAAAGAAGGCTTTAACAAAAAAGCTAAAACGACTAGTAACGCAACGGGCGATGATGCACGTGAAGGCTTAACGGCTGTTGTTAGTGTTAAAGTGCCTGATCCTAAGTTCTCATCGCAAACAAAAGACAAGCTAGTATCTAGTGAAGTTAAGTCTGCGGTTGAGCAAGCCATGGCTGAAAAATTCACTGAGTTTTTATTAGAAAACCCAATGGATGCTAAAATTGTTGTTGGCAAAATTATTGATGCAGCACGCGCGCGTGAAGCAGCCCGTAAAGCTCGTGAAATGACCCGCCGTAAAGGTGCTATGGATTTAGCAGGTTTACCGGGCAAACTAGCGGATTGCCAAGAAAAAGATCCAGCCCAATCTGAACTATATATAGTGGAGGGTGACTCAGCTGGCGGTTCAGCCAAGCAGGGTCGTAACCGTAAGAATCAAGCGATTCTTCCGCTTAAAGGTAAAATCTTAAACGTAGAAAAAGCACGTTTTGATAAAATGCTGTCTTCACAAGAAGTGGCAACGCTAATTACTGCACTAGGTTGTGGTATTGGCCGTGACGAATATAACCCTGAAAAACTACGTTACCACCGTATCATAATCATGACCGATGCCGACGTGGATGGTTCTCACATTCGTACCTTGCTACTAACATTCTTTTACCGTCAAATGCCGGAAATTGTTGAACGTGGTTACATTTATATTGCTCAGCCTCCACTTTATAAAGTGAAAAAAGGTAAGCAAGAGCGTTATATTAAAGATGATCCAGCATTAGTTGATTACCTTACATCGTTAGCGCTAAGCAATGCAGCATTGTATACCAGTGATAGCGCAGAGGCGGTTGATGGTGAAGCATTAGAGTCGATTGTTCACGATTATCAAAACACGGTTAAAGTTATAGAGCGCTTAAAGCGTAAGTATCCGAACACGGTTATGAACCGTTTGATTTACCAAAGTGAACTGAAAAAAGAAGACCTTTCAGACGAAGCTAAGGTAATTGCTTGGACTAAAGAGCTGGTTGATGACTTAATTGAACGTGATGAAGATGCAACTATTTTCCATGCCGGAACTGAGCACGATACAGAGCGTAACCTGTATTATCCAGTTGTGAATATTCGTCAGCATGGTGTGGATAAAGCTCACGTACTTCATTATGACTTTATTACATCAAGAGACTACCAACGCATTGCTGTAACAGGTAAAAACATTGCTAATATAATCACAGAGGGTGCATATATCCAACGTGGTGAGAAAACAAAACCTGTTGATAACTTTGTGGATGCATTGGAATGGTTGATCGCAGAGTCTAAGCGTGGGATCTACATTCAACGCTACAAAGGACTAGGTGAAATGAACCCAAGTCAGCTTTGGGAAACCACCATGGATCCAAGCGCACGCCGTATGTTGCAAGTAACAATTGAAGATGCTGTTGCAGCGGATCAATTATTTGCCACATTAATGGGCGATCAAGTTGAGCCGCGTCGTGAGTTTATTGAAACGAACGCACTGCGTGTGGTTAACTTAGACGTATAAAACATTATCGTAATCACAAAAAAGGAGCCTTAGGCTCCTTTTTTATTTTTTCAAACGCACAAACTGCTTAAAACCTGAGTGTGCACAAGGTATACTGAGGGTAATTTTCACGCTACTTCTCAGATAGTAAAAAGCCAAATATGCAAAAATATGACGTTAAAACCTTTCAAGGTTTGATCCTGGCTTTACAGGATTATTGGGCACAGCAAGGCTGTGTCATTATTCAACCACTTGACATGGAAGTGGGCGCAGGGACATTTCACCCACAAACATTTTTAAAATCAATTGGCCCAGAGCCAATGTCGAGCGCATACGTTCAACCGTGTCGTCGTCCTACCGATGGTCGTTACGGTGAGAACCCAAACCGCTTACAACATTACTACCAATTCCAAGTTGTGTTAAAGCCATCACCAGATAATATTCAAGAGCTTTACTTAGGTTCTTTAGCTGCTGTAGGTATTGATACCCTAACTGACGAAGTTCGCTTTGTAGAAGATAACTGGGAATCACCTACATTAGGTGCGTGGGGCCTAGGTTGGGAAATTTGGTTAAATGGCATGGAGGTAACGCAGTTTACTTACTTCCAGCAGGTGGGCGGTTTAGAATGCTCACCGGTAACGGGTGAGATTACTTACGGCCTAGAGCGTTTAGCAATGTACATTCAAGGCGTAGATAGCATTTACGACCTAGTATGGGCAGACGGCCCATTTGGACGCGTAACTTACGGTGATGTGTTTCATCAAAATGAAGTAGAGCAGTCTACTTATAACTTTGAACATGCAAACGTGGCCGACTTATTTGAACAGTTTGATAAATGTGAAGCTGAGAGCCAAAAGCTAATTGAAGCAAGCCTACCATTACCAGCCTACGAGCAAGTAATGAAAGCATCGCACGCATTTAACTTATTAGACGCACGCCATGCTATTTCAGTAACCGAGCGTCAACGTTATATTTTACGCGTTCGTGCGTTATCAAAAGCGTGTGCACAAAGTTATTACGATGCACGTGAAGCACTTGGTTTCCCGCTGTGTAAGGATAAGTAAGCATGTCAGCAGAAAATTTATTAGTAGAAATTGGCACCGAAGAGTTGCCACCAAAAGCACTTCGTAAATTAGCCGAAGCCTTTGCTGCAAACTTAACAGCAGAATTAGAAAGCCTAGAACTAGGTCACCAAGGTGTGAGCTGGTATGCATCGCCTCGTCGTTTAGGTTTACAAGTAAAAGCACTTGACGCTAAACAACAAGACAAAGAAGTTGAAAAACGTGGCCCTGCAACTAAAGCCGCTTTTGATGCAGAGGGTAACCCAACTAAAGCAGCCATGGGTTGGGCTCGTGGTTGTGGGATTGAAGTAAAAGATGCGCAAACACTAGAAACAGATAAAGGCGCATGGTTATTGCACATTGCTAAAGTAGCAGGGCAAGAAACCAAAACGTTAATGACCGACGCTATAAGCAAAGCTCTCGCTAAGTTACCTACCCCTAAACCAATGCGTTGGGGTGCGAATAAAACACAATTTATTCGCCCTGTGCATACCGTGACTATTTTATTCGGTAGTGAACTGGTTGAAGGTGAAATTCTTGGTAAGCAAGTGAGTAATCAATTGCAAGGTCATCGTTTTCATCACCCAGAAAAAATTAGCATTGATCATGCTGATGATGTGTTTGAGGTACTTAAATCAGCTTACGTTATTGCTGACTACGAACAGCGTAAAGCACAGATTCGCGCGCAAATAGAAGACGCAGCCAAAGCAGTTAATGCCGTTGTTGCAATGGATGAAGACTTACTTGAAGAAGTTACTTCATTGGTAGAATGGCCAGTAACGTTAACAGCCACATTTGAAGAAGCATTTTTAGATGTACCTGCTGAAGCGCTTATTTACACCATGAAAGACGATCAGAAATACTTCCCGTTATTAGATCAAGACGGCAAGCTTTTAAATAAGTTTTTGTTTGTCTCTAACATCGAAAGTAAAGATCCTAGTGTAGTTATTTCTGGTAACGAAAAAGTAGTGCGCCCGCGTTTAGCCGATGCGCAGTTCTTCTTTGAAACCGATAAAAAGAAAACATTAGAAAGCCGACTTGAGTCGCTTGATAGCGTATTGTTTCAAAAGCAACTTGGTACGCTTAAAGACAAGTCACAGCGTATTAGTGAACTAGCTGGTTACATTGCCGAGCAACTTGGTGCCGACAAAGAGCTAGCAGCGCGTGCAGGCTTATTAAGTAAAACAGACTTAATGACCGAAATGGTAATGGAATTTACCGACGTACAAGGTGTAATGGGAATGCATTACGCGCGTCACGATGGTGAAGCAGAAGAAGTCGCAGTGGCACAGAACGAGCAATATATGCCACGTTTTGCAGGTGATAACTTACCAACTAATGTGATCAGTTGTGCAGTCGCCATTGCCGATAAGTTTGATACGCTGGTGGGTATTTTTGGCATAGGCCAAGCACCAAAAGGTGATAAAGACCCATTTGCACTTCGTCGTGCAGCCATTGGTGCATTACGTATCATGGTAGAAAAACAGCTACCACTTGATATTTTAGACCTGGTTGCTAAATCACAAACCTTGTTTGGTGAAAAGCTGACTAACCTAAATGTATCAACGGATGTGTTTGACTTTATGCTAGGGCGTTTCCGTGCTTGGTATCAAGACGAAGGCATTGAAGTAGATGTGATTCAAGCCGTACTGGCGCGTCGTCCAACGAAGCCTGTTGATTTCGATCGCCGAGTTAAAGCCGTAAGTCATTTCCGAACATTAGACGCCGCAGAATCGCTTGCAGCGGCTAATAAGCGTGTAAGTAATATTCTGGCTAAAAATAACATTACAACGCAAGGTGATGTTGATCAGAGCTTATTAAGTGATGAGGCAGAAAAAGTATTGGCTTCGCAAGTTGCAAAATTCGCCACTGATTTAGCACCACTGTACAGCGATGGAAACTACCAAGAGGCATTAAGCCAATTAGCAGGCATTCGTGACAGTGTTGATAACTTTTTTGACAATGTCATGGTAATGGCCGACGATGAAGCGGTTAAGCAAAACCGCCTTGCGCTTTTAAGCCAGCTTAGTGGACTATTTTTAGAAATTGCAGATATTTCTGTATTACAAAAATAACAGCTTATAGCTATTTAAAAAGCCAGCATTATGCTGGCTTTTTAGTATTCACTGTATACAAAGGATACAAATTATGATCTCCATAAAACGAATTTTAACGCTAGCAATGGCTGGTTTACTTACCGCCTGTACCAGCCAAATTTCGATTAACGATGTGTTGCCGCAGCAAGAATTGGATCGCAGTATTTATTTAAGAGGGGACTTCACATTATGGGATGCAGAACCTCAATATCAATTTAAACAAGTCGGCCCTGCGCTTTACCAAGCCCAAGTTAAATTTTCGACCCCAGGTAAAGTGTACGAGTTTAAAATAGCCGATGCAGATTTTAGTGAAGGTTTTAACTGTGGCTACAGCGATTCACAGCCATCAGGACAAAGCCTAACACTTGGCCAATCAACGCGCGCCGATTGTAATACCATTTATAATTACTTTAGCTACACACCCGCAATCAAAGGGTCGTACATAGTCAGCATTGATTTTAGTGACTACGATAAGCCGCAAGTAACGATAACTAAAAAGTAAGAGCTGTAAGCTATAAGCAGTCAGTCGTTAGCTTAAATATAAAATAAAAAACCGTGCTTGATTTAACAAACACGGTTTTTTAATTTTTAGCTGATAGCTGATAGCTGATAGCTGATAGCTGATAGCTGATAGCTGATAGCTGATAGCTGATAGCTGATAGCTGATAGCTGATAGCTGATTACAGCCCTTTCTTCACCACATATCTATACGGTGATTCTTCAACTTCTTTAGCCACTAGCGTGTGATCCATAAAAGTACAAAAGCTGGGGATGTCGCGGGTGGTTGAAGGGTCGTCGGCAATAATAAGCAGTGTTTCACCATCGCTCATTTTACGAATAGCAGCGCGTACCATCATCACAGGCTCTGGGCAGCGAAGGCCGATGGCATCTAATTGGTGATCGGGGTTATCAAAGCTCATAAAAAATTACCTGTAAAAATAGTCGCGGCTTGGTTAGGTCGGGTAGTTTAGCGTAAATAAAGCTGTTGGTTAACTATTTTACGTATAACAAAACAGCCCAACTTATTAATAGATAATCTGAAATAAGTTTAATGCACCCGATCACATTATTCATTTTAAACCTGCAAAAGCGGGTGGCATAAAAAAGGCGAACTAACTTGCGCTAGTTCGCCTTTTAATCACCAAGATGGTTTTACATATTCAATACTAATTAGTCTTGAACACGTTCAAATACAGTGGCAATGCCTTGGCCTAAACCAATACACATAGTTGCTAAACCGTATTTTGCGTTTTTGTCTTCCATTAAGTGAATAAGCGAGGTGCTAATACGTGAACCCGAACAACCCAGAGGGTGACCAAGTGCAATAGCGCCGCCATTCAAGTTAACTTTTTCGTCAACTACATCAGCTAAGCCTAAGTCTTTAAGCACAGGTAGTGATTGTGCTGCGAATGCTTCGTTTAGCTCAGCTACGTCAATGTCATCAATGGTAATACCGGCTTGTGCTAATGCTTTTTTACTTGCAGGTACTGGGCCGTAACCCATGATTGATGGATCGCAACCGGCAACAGCCATAGCGCGAATACGTGCACGAATTGGTAAGCCCAATTCTTTTGCTTTTTCTTCGCTCATTACTAACATAGCTGATGCGCCGTCAGAAAGTGCAGAAGATGTACCCGCAGTAACAGAACCCGTAGCAGGGTTAAATACTGGACGCAGCTGCGATAAACCTTCAACCGTTGTTTCTGGACGAATTACTTCATCATCTTCAACAAGAATAAGTGAACCGTCAGCATCGTGACCTTCCATTGCTAAAATTTCGCGGCGGAAACGGCCTTCAACTGTTGCAGCATGTGCACGTTGATGCGAGCGGTAAGCAAATTCATCTTGTTGCTCACGGCTAATACCGTGAAGTGTTGCAAGGTACTCAGCGGTTAAACCCATAGAGCCAGATGCTTGTGCAATTGATGTAGCTAGGCCAGGGTGAAAGTCGTTACCGTGAGTCATAGGTACGTGACCCATGTGCTCAACACCACCAATTAGGTATGTGTCGCCAGCGCCAGTCATAATTGCGCGAGCAGCGTCATGCAATGCTTGCATTGATGAGCCACATAAACGGTTAACTGTGGTTGCTGGCACTGAATGTGGAATGCCCGCAAGTAGAGATGCGTTACGTGCAACGTTAAAGCCTTGCTCTAATGTTTGCTGTACACAGCCCCAATAAATATCGTCAATTGACGCAGGGTCAACTGCCGGATTACGTTCTAATAAGCCTTTCATTAAATGAGCGCTTAAGTCTTCCGCACGTTTGTGCTTGAATACGCCGCCCTTTGAGCGACCCATTGGTGTGCGGATACAATCTACAATTACTGGATTATTCATGATATTAACCTTCCACCTTATAGAAAACACGGCCTTCTTCAGCCCACTTGCGAGTTTGCTCTGATACTTGGTAAATCGCACCTAGGTGAGCGTATTTGTCAGCAGTTGCTACAAAGTTAGCTAAACCTGTTTGATCTAAGTAACGGAACGCGCCGCCTCTAAATGGAGGGAAACCAACACCGTATACAAGTGCCATATCAGCTTCTTGAGGAGAAGCCACAATGCCTTCTTGTAAACAAAGTAGCACTTCGTTGATCATTGGGATCATACAACGGTCAATGATTTCTTGTTTATCAAATTCTTTTGGTGCGTCTGTAATTGGTGCAAGTAGTTCAATCGCTGTTTGGTCATGTGATTTTTTAAGACGACCGCGACGATCTGTTTCGTACTTGTAGAAACCTGCTTTGTTCTTTTGACCAAAACGTTTTTCGTTAGCAAAAACAGTCACTGGGTCTTTATCTGCACGTGCCATACGCTCAGGGAAACCATCTGCCATTACGCCAGTACAATGATAAGCCGTATCAATACCTACAACATCAAGTAGGTACGCTGGGCCCATTGGCCAGCCAAATACGTTTTCCATTACTTTATCTACTTTTGCAAAGTTAGCGCCTTCAACCACTAATTTGCTAAATCCAGCAAAGTAAGGGAATAAAACACGGTTTACAAAAAAGCCTGGGCAATCGTTAACAACAATCGGTGATTTACCTAGTTTGAGGGCATAATCAACCACGGCATTAATCGTTTTATCTGAGGTTTTTGCACCACGGATAATTTCAACTAATGGCATTTTTGGTACTGGGTTGAAAAAGTGCATACCACAGAAGTTTTCTGGCTTTTCAAGCGCTTCTGCAAGTAGGTCGATACAAATAGTCGATGTGTTTGACGTCAGTACCGTGCCTTCTGGCATATTCTTTTCAAGATCAGCAAGTACGGCTTGCTTCACTTTAGGGTTTTCTACTACGGCTTCAACAATAATGTTGGCGTTTTGTAGGTCTGCATCGTTAAGCGTTGGCTTGATTTTGCTAAGCGTTGCTAGCATTTTTTCCATTGGCATGTGGCCGCGCTTCACTTTTGCACCTAATAGTTTAGATGCTTCACCCATACCTAAATCTAGCGCATCCTGTTGGATGTCTTTCATTATGATTGGTGTGCCTTTATAAGCAGACTGGTATGCAATACCGCCACCCATAATACCTGCGCCTAATACTGCCGCTTGTTTAATTTCTACATCGCTGTGTTTAGCAAATTTACGTGCTTTACCTTTAATGTATTGATCTGCTAAAAAGATACCTGTTTGAGCAGCAGCTTCACTAGTACGTGCTAGTTTTGCAAAGTTGGCATTTTCAATTGCCATTGCTTCGGCGCGTGAGCTGTTTGCTGCTGCTTTAATAGTGCGAACTGCCATAACTGGAGCAGGATAGTGGCCTTTGGTTTTACCCATTACCATACCTTCTGCCATTGCAAAGCTCATGCCTTGCTCAACACGGTTTAATTTAAGCGGTTGTAATTTTACAGCGCGTTTTGCTTGCCAATCTAGCTTGCCAGCAATCGCTAATTCTAGTGTTGCTAAACTTGACTCTTGTAGTTTGTTGGCACTAACTACCGCGTCAAATGCACCTACTTTAAGGGCGTCAGCAGCGCGATTTTCGTTACCTGTGGTGATCCACATCATCGCGTTATCGGCACCAATAATGCGCGGAAGGCGTACTGTACCGCCAAAACCAGGCATTATGCCTAATTTAACTTCTGGTAAGCCCATTTTTGCTGAGTCACTTGCAACACGATAATCGGTAGCAAGTGCCCACTCACAGCCGCCGCCAAGCGCCAAGCCGTTTACAACACTGAGTGTTGGGAATGGTAAGTCTTCAATTGCATCAAAAACGTCAGTTGCATCTTTGATCCACGTTACTAATTCTGCTTCAGGCTTAGTAAAAGTAGGTAAAAATTCGAAGATATCGGCACCAATAATAAAGTGGTCTTTATCACTGGTAAAAATCATGCCTTTAATATCAGTGTTAGCGGCTAATTCTTTTAATGCTGCCGCGCAATCTGAAAGAGTTTGTTGAGATAATGTGTTTACAGAACCTGTAGCACAAAACTTAAACTCGGCGATGTTTTCCTTCACGAAGCTAACTTCAAAGGAATCGCTTTTATATAACATTATTATTCTCCCTAGTTGATGAACTAAGACTGGTACGATGAGTTCATATTCAGACCAGTGTGCTTGCTTTAAATTAAAAATGCAACGAAAAATTTATCTTGGTTACAAACGTCTGGTTAAAATATAGCTGGTTTGGTGCTAAGGTGGGTTTGAAAGTTTTCTTTATTCATTTTATTGCGCTGTCTTGGTGTTTATAGCTTGGGTTTTATCAATGTAAATAGAGTTACAGTGCCTGCGCTGTTTTTTATTTACCCATAGCCTCACCCTTGTCAGCCTTGAAGGTTACTATGCCCTAAAGGACATTATGAAAAAATATTTATTAAGCGTAGCGGCAGCGACTCTGTTTTTCTCTTTTCCCTCTGCCAACGCAAATAGCGAACTTGATGCATTTTTAGATGCAGAAAAACAAGCGCGCTATGGCGATTACAATAGCTTTAAACAAGCGGTAGACTCATTGTCTCATCCGCTTAAGCCCTATGTAGAAAAAGCCTTTTGGCAGCGTTACCCCAGTTTAAAGCATCAAACAGAAATAGAAAATTTCCTCACTATTTATGAGCACACGCCATTAGAGTGGCCAGTACGAAAAACATGGTTAAATTATTTAAAGCGCAGAAATAAAAAAGCAGCGTTTATTAAAAATTACCGTGAAACCTCCGATACTGAGCTCAGTTGTACCCACCTTACTTATCAGCTTGATTTAGGAGCGCCTAAAAAAGCAATACTCTCGCAGGTAACCGATATTTGGACGGTTGGCGAGTCGCAGCCCAGTGAATGTGACGGGCTTTTTAAGCGCTGGCGACAAAATGGTTATTTAACCCCAGATGTCGTGTGGCAGCGTGTCACTTTAGCGGCACAAGGGGGGTCTTATCGTTTATTGCCTTATTTAAAGACCTTATTGCCAGCCAAGGAGCGTTATTTAGCTGATTTATATTCCAAGGTAAGGCGCGACCCCAGTGCAGCTGCAGGCCTTTACCGCTATAAACGTAAAACAGCCAAAGAAGGGGAAATAGCGCTTTATGGTATTAAACGCTTAATTTGGCGTGATAAAGAGTTGGCCTTAAAAGCGTGGCAAAAAATTGAAGGCATGTTTAACTTCGCTGATGATGAAAAAGCAGACGTATATTATACCTTTGCGCTGTCGTTGGCGTCGAGCGGTCATAGTCAGGCGAGCTTTTATTTAAATAAAGTCCCTAAAGAGCGTCAAGATCGTAAATTAATGCAATGGCAGCTAGCCAATATGTTAAAAACGCAAGATTGGGAAGGCATTGCGGCATTTTTTACTGGCAAGCAAAACCTCAGTTTAGGGCAGCAGTATTGGCTAGCTTATAGTTATGACAAACGCGCAGAACATGAAAAAGCCAAGGCAATTTGGACTAAAGTAGCCGCTAACCGAGATTATTACGGCTTTTTAGCCGCCGCCCGTTTAGGGTTACCGGTTGATTTAAATGAGTTGCCGGTCAATGTAAATCAAGCTTTAGTAAGGAGAGTAAGTAATGCGCCAGGCTTTAAGCGTGCCAAGGCGTTGTATGAGCTTGAGCGATTTACTGCGGCTCGACGTGAGTGGAATTATTTAACTAATACCTCCGAAGATGATGAAAAACTGGCAGCATCAGTACTCGCGGCAGAGCTTGATTGGTTTGATAGTACAATATTTACACTAGCAAAAATAAAAGCATGGGATTATGTTGATTTGCGTTTTCCATTTGCGTTTCAAGACATGTTTGAGCGTTACAGTAAGCGTAGCAAAATAGATTTAACCTGGAGTATCGCCATTGCGCGCCGAGAAAGTTCATTTGCACCCGATGCCCGTTCTCATGCAAATGCGCGTGGGTTAATGCAGCTATTACCAAGCACCGCAAAATACATTAACAAAGGCGATGTATCTAGCCGTCGGTTGTATCAGCCAAAAACCAATATTCGACTTGGTACCCGTTATTTACAGTATTTAAAAAAGAAAAATCACGGTAATGAGGTATTGGCAACAGCATCTTATAATGCTGGGTATCATCGGATTAAACGTTGGTTACCAGAAGAAGCAATGCCTGCAGAGCTATGGGTTGAGCTTATTCCATATAGAGAAACTCGAGATTACGTAAAAAATGTATTTGCGTATCGGCAGGTTTATCATACTCGCCTTGGCCGAGAAGGTAATTTACTCGCGCCGCTATTAGAAATGACCATGGGCGGGTAGTAAAAATAAATCTACAACAGCAGAGGGATATTTACACAGTAACTATCCCTCTTTTTTGAGCGCTTTGTGTATAAGTGGTAGACTCAAAGTAAGTTAAATTTAACAGATGGGTTTATTATGGAAAAATTAGCCGTATTATACGCCGAACATATTGCAACATTGCAGCAGCGTACACGTACTATTTGTGAGCAAGAAGGGTTAGAAGGATTAGTCATTCATTCAGGCCAAGCTAAGCGCCAATTTTTAGATGATATGTATTACCCATTTAAAGTTAACCCTCATTTTAAAGCGTGGTTACCGGTTATTGATAATCCGCATTGCTGGATTGTGGTAAATGGCAGTGATAAGCCAAAGCTTATTTTTTATCGTCCAATTGATTTTTGGCATAAAGTACCTGATGAGCCTAGAGATTTTTGGGCTGAGTACTTCGATATTGAATTGTTATTACAACCTGATCAGGTTGAAAAGCTACTTCCTTATGACAAAGCTAAATTTGCTTACATAGGTGAATACCTAGAAGTAGCACAAGCACTTGGTTTTAGCATTATGAATCCTGAGCCAGTACTTAACTACATTCATTATCACCGAGCTTATAAAACGCAATATGAACTTGAGTGTTTACGTAATGCGAACCGTATTGCAGTAGATGGCCACAAAGCGGCGCGTGATGCGTTTTTTAATGGTGGTAGCGAGTTTGATATTCAGCAAGCGTACTTAATGGCAACGCGTCAAAGCGAAAATGAAATGCCGTATGGCAACATTGTGGCCCTTAACGAAAATTGCGCTATTTTGCATTACACGCATTTTGAGCCAAAAGCACCGCAAACACATAACTCATTTTTAATTGATGCGGGCGCTAACTTTAATGGTTACGCTGCAGATATTACTCGTACCTACGACTTTAAAAAGCAAGGCGAGTTTGCTGATCTAGTTAAAGCAATGACGGCGCATCAAATTGAGTTAGGCAAAAGCTTAAAACCAGGTGTACTGTATGGCGAGCTGCATATTGATTGTCATAATCGTATTGCTCAGTTATTAAGTGATTTTGATATTGTTAAACTACCGGCTGCGGAAATTGTTGAGCGTCAAATCACCTCAACCTTCTTCCCTCATGGCTTAGGGCATCACTTAGGTGCACAGGTACATGATGTAGGTGGCTTTATGCGTGATGAAACTGGTGCACATCAGGCACCACCAGAAGGTCATCCATTTTTACGCTGCACTCGCTTAATTGAGAAAAACCAAGTGTTTACTATTGAACCAGGTTTGTACTTTATTGACTCTTTGTTGGGTGATTTAGCACAAACAGACAACAAGCAGTTTATTAACTGGGAAAAAGTAGAAGCGTTTAAACCATTTGGCGGCATTCGTATTGAAGATAATATTATTGTTCACGAAGACAGCCTAGAGAATATGACACGTGATTTATTACTCGACTAATATTTAACTAATAACAGTTTATATTATTCATGAAAGGGGCCTGTTGGCCCCATTTTTAATTTAACAGCCAAGTAAGCGCTATGTCAGAATATAAATACCCAGCCGACGATGTTTTTCATCAAGAAGAAATTAAAAAAAGTACCTTTATTGTGCATATAGGCCACACGCCCGATTTAAACTCAGCCAAAGCCTTTATTAAAAATATTGAAGAAAAATACAGTGATGCACGCCATAATTGTTGGGCGCATGTTGCGGGCAATCCTGGCGGAAGCCATGTTTATGGTTTTTCTGACGATGGAGAGCCAAATGGCACCGCTGGTAAACCTATGCTCAACGTGCTGGTGGGCTCTGGCCTAGGTGAAGTAACCGCTGTGGTAACACGGTATTTTGGTGGGATAAAGCTTGGCACTGGTGGATTAGTTCGTGCTTATGGTGGCTCGCTTAATAATGCCTTAGCAAAATTACAAACCGTGGTAAAAGTACCCAGTATTGAGCTGGTTGGCTTTAGTGAATACAGTATGCAAGGCGCAATAGAGCAGCACTTAAAAACCAACTTTCAGGTACTTAATATTGAAAAGCAGTTTACGGCAAATATTGAGTGGAGTATTACTATTGATAGCCGCCAAGCACAACAAGCATGCAAAGATATTTTTGATTTAAGCCACGGCGCAGTTGAGTTAACAATCAAAGAGTAATAGTCTTACATCCATCCCATTTAATCAGTAAAGATTAAATTTTCGAGTCATACAGTAGTTATTTTAATTTACTAATAAAAAAGCGATACGCTCAATGCAATTTCGTACCATCATAAAAATTCTTGGCCAACTGGTCGCGCTATTTAGTATTACAATGGTGCCACCAGCACTCGTGTCTTTAATTTATAAAGATGGTGGAGGGGTGCCGTTTGTTTTAGCCTTTATATTTAGCGTTATTATTGGCTTAATGGCTTACTACCCAAATAGGCATGAGCATGGTGATTTAAAAGCACGGGAAGGCTTTTTAATAGTGGTTTTGTTTTGGCTGGTGCTAGGGGCATTTGCATCATTACCGCTGATATTTTTACAAGAACCCAACCTCTCTTTGGCCGATGCGGTGTTTGAAGCTTTCTCAGGCTTAACTACCACAGGGGCGACCGTATTAACTGGCATTGAGTACTTGCCTAAATCGGTATTATTTTATCGCCAACAATTACAGTGGTTTGGTGGAATGGGGATCATTGTATTAGCAGTAGCCATACTGCCAATGCTTGGCGTGGGTGGGATGCAGTTGTATCGCGCTGAAATTCCAGGCCCAGTAAAAGACTCCAAAATGACCCCGCGTATAGCCGACACCGCTAAACACCTTTGGTATATTTACGTATCTATTACACTTGCGTGTACCTTGGCGTATTGGAGCGCTGGCATGAACTGGTTTGACGCCATATGCCATGCCTTTTCTACGGTTGCTATTGGTGGTTTTTCTACTTATGACGCGTCTATGGGGCATTTTGATAGCCCTGTAATTAACTTTATTTGTGTGTTCTTTTTAATTATAGCCGCCATTAACTTTTCACTACATTATGCCGCTGTAGCGAGTCGTAATATTAGTGTGTACATTCGCGACCCTGAATTTAAAGTATTCTTGTGTATTCAGCTCGCGCTGGTGGTAATTTGCTTTACTGTGCTTTCGTCTCATGATGTTTATGCAAATGGTGATGAAACTCTCGATCAGGCGTTGTTTCAAGCGGTGTCTATTAGTAGTACTGCAGGGTTTGCCACAGATAACTTTTCAGCTTGGCCGTTGTTTTTACCTATTTTACTTATTTTTTCGAGCTTTATTGGCGGCTGTGCGGGTTCTACCGGTGGTGGTATGAAAGTTGTTCGTGTGTTTTTGTTGTATTTGCAAGGGGTGCGCGAGCTTAACCGCTTGGTCCATCCCCGAGCTATATACTCAATAAAGCTCGGGCGTAAAGCCTTACCCGACAAAGTAGTTGAAGCGGTATGGGGCTTTTTCTCAGCTTATGCACTAGTCTTTATTATTATAATGTTAGCGTTAATGGGCACAGGGTTAGACAACATTACCGCATTCTCTGCGACAGCAGCCTGCCTTAATAACTTGGGCCCAGGTTTGGGTGACGTAGCCTCTCATTATGGTGCGATTAGTGATGCCGCTAAATGGATATTAACAGTAGCTATGGTATTCGGCCGGTTAGAGATATTTACATTATTAGTGCTATTTACCCCAACATTTTGGCGTGGATAAGGTTTTAAATATTAGGAAGGAACTATGCAAAAAACCAATTTGGAAAAGTTAAACCAAATCGTCACAGGTGGCATAGTCGATGTAGAAATACTCACGCCAACCAGTAGCCGACGTGTAAAAACGGAGTTTATTGGTTTATTAGAAAACAAATTTATTATTTTAAACTATCCCAGCGCTAAGCGACTCCCCATGGCAAGTGATTACTTGCGAGATGGGGTTATGGTGGTGGTAAGGGCGCTTATAGAGGGCAGTGGTGGGCACATCATTGCGTTTCGTCAGCAACTTATGTCTGTAGCCTCTCATCCAGCTAAATTGTTGTTTATTCAATACCCTTCACAAGTACAGTTGTTTGCGCTTCGCTCACAAGCACGCATACCCACATTGTTTCCTGCTAAGTTAAAATTAACCGAAGAGCAACCGCCTTTTGAGGGGGTGATAAAAGACATTTCGCTCACCGGTGTTATGTTTGATATTAAAACTACTCAAGAACTCGATGAGCTAAAAGATATGCGCTGTACGGTTGTATTTGATGGCGAGACTCAGCATGAGGGGCAAATCTGCAGTGTAAAAAAACATGCTAACGGTATCTGTTGCGGAATTCGATTATTTGCCAGTGAAGAGCAAATGAAAACACTAATGGGGGATCACTTCATTGACCCAAGCGCGCTTGAAGTTGAAATAGCTTAGGGTCTGTTATCAAGTTGAACAAGCTTCTAATATAAATATCAGCAGGCTCCTGCGATTTCATGATTTCGTCATTTTGCAACAAATAGCCTTGTGCGGCTGTTTGTTTTAAACGCTATGTAAAATTTATTTTTTAAACCATTTAAAAACAGTAACTTAAATCTATTTTTTAATTGTAGTTTTTTATTTATAACAAAATAAATCTCAACTCACCTTTCTTTTTGTTTAATTAATCCTCTTTTTTAGCGGTTGCTAATCGACTGTGTGGTGTTTTCCTTAAACTCAACTCACTGATTTTTAATGTTTTAATTTTATTGCCTCATCTACTGTTGCTAAAAAGCAACAAAATAACGAGTTGAGTAGCGCCATTTTCAGCTAGGTGCAGGTTAATTTATTGAAAATTATGGTTTTTATATTATTGGCATCGAAGTTGTAATAGTCAGGCTGTATTGAACGAAACGTGATTTAAAGTAAAAAACTTAATCGCACAAAACATAAACTTTGAAGGAAGATTGATTATGAAAAGCATTAATAAAACTTTAGCACTTATCGCATTAGCTTCTTCATCAGCGGCTTTTGCAGCAAGCGACTTTGACACGCTAGACGTTGACGGCAACGGCGCAATCAGTCAAAGCGAAGCATCAGTAGATGCAAAGCTAATGAGCATGTTTTCTGAGCTTGATACTGACCAAAACGGTGAGTTATCAAAAGAAGAATTTTCTAAAGCATAATCTTAAGCAATTAACGTTTTGGGAGCTTAACCTCCCACATTATTTAA
The DNA here is from genome assembly GCF_001974855.1 of Pseudoalteromonas sp. SK18. Classification (GTDB taxonomy): domain Bacteria; phylum Pseudomonadota; class Gammaproteobacteria; order Enterobacterales; family Alteromonadaceae; genus Pseudoalteromonas. The sequence goes on from NZ_MTQB01000022.1 coordinate 45,488, forward strand.
ACGATTTTAAGGAATACTCATTATGAAAACATTACACAAAACATTCGCACTTATCGCATTAGCTTCTTCATCAGCTGCCTTTGCTGCCAGCGACTTCGACACGCTTGATACCGACGGTAACGGCGCTATTAGCCAAAGTGAAGCATCAGTTGATGCAAAGCTAATGAGCATGTTCTCAGAGCTTGATACAGACCAAAACGGTGAGCTATCAAAAGCAGAATTTTCTAAAGCATAAGCTAAGGCTAGGCATATTCTGAGTTGCCAAAGACAACCTAAGTAGGCAAGGGAGCCTATGAAAAAGAATGACAAGGACGGTTATAGCCTGACATTTCCAATAGCACAAAGCATTACATTTTGAAGGATTAAATTATGAAAACATTACACAAAACATTCGCACTTATCGCGCTAGCTTCTTCATCAGCAGCCTTTGCCGCTAGCGACTTTGACACACTTGATGCCGACGGTAATGGGGTTATTAGTCAAAGCGAAGCTGCTGTAAACGCTGATTTAACCGCCGCATTTACTGAGCTTGATACTGACGGCAATGGTGAGCTTTCTAAAGCTGAGTTTGCAAACTTTTAATTTTTAACTTTTTTCATTGCACAGGGATCTCAGAAAAGGATTTCCCTCTTTAAGGAGACTTATTATGAAAGCATTAAATACAACACTTGCGATTTTAGTATTAGCGTCATCATCAGCGGCATACGCAGCAGTAGACTTTGCCTCTTTTGATAGTAATGGCGACGGTGTAATTAGCCAGCAGGAAGCGGCTGCAAATAAACAACTAATGAATATTTTTGATGACTTAGATACTGACGGAAATGGTGAGCTTTCTAAAGAAGAGTTTGCAAAAGTACAATAAGTATTACCCCATCATACTCCACTAAAGCCGCTTAATAGTCAGCGGCTTTTTTTGTGCTTGTTGATTACTTAACTCAAGCAGTTTAATTATAGAAAAATAGCGCTAACTTGGAATAACTTTTCAACCACGTTAATGTGCTTCTTATCAATTAAGAACATAATTACATGATCGCCTGATAGAATTATCGTGTCATCGTGGGCAATCAGTACATCGTCATTACGTACAATTGCACCTATTGTGGTGCCTGCTGGCAATTTAATATCAGCAATCGCGCGACCCACTACTTTAGATGTATTTTCATCACCATGGGCCACTGCTTCTATGGCTTCTGCAGCCCCTTTACGCAATGAGTACACGTTTACAATATCACCACGGCGCACGTGTGTAAGTAACGCAGAAATAGTCGCTTGTTGTGGTGAAATGGCAATATCAATTTCACCGCCTTGCACTAAATCAACATAGGCACCTCGTTGAATAAGCACCATGGTTTTTTGTGCCCCCATGCGTTTTGCTAGCATGGCCGACATTATATTTACTTCATCGTCGTTGGTAACGGCAATGAACACATCAACCTGTTCTATGTGTTCTTCTGAGAGCAGCTCCTGATCGGACGCATCACCACAAAATACCACGGTGTTGTCGAGCATTTCAGAGAGTTGCTCTGCGCGTTCTTTACTGCGTTCTAATAATTTAACGCTGTGGTTTCTTTCTAGTGAACGGGCAAGGCCAGCACCAATGTTACCCCCACCGGCTATCATAATTTTTTTGTACGAGCGTTCCAGTTTTTGTAGCTCGTTCATTACCGCACGAATGTGTTTAGTAGCGGCAATAAAAAATACTTCATCGTCGGCTTCTATTACTGTGGTGCCTAATGGTTTTATTGCTTTGCCTTGACGGTAAATAGCAGCTACCCGGGTTTCAACATTAGGAATATGTTGTTTAAGTGTAGATAGGGCATAGCCTACCAATAAACCGCCATAGTAGGCTTTTACCGCCACTAAAGAGAGCATGCCGTCGGCAAATTGTAGCACTTGTAATGCACCGGGGTAATCTATTAAACGGCGAATATATTTAGTTACGAGTGCTTCTGGGGCAATGTAATGATCGACAGGTAAGTCATCATTATGAAAGAGTTTTTCGCGGTATTTTAAATATTGCTCAGAGCGAATACGGGCTATTTTGGTTGGTGTATTAAAAATACTGTAGGCAACTTGGCATGCTACCATGTTCACTTCATCTGAGCTGGTCACCGCGATAATCATATCGGCATCCTCAGCCCCTGCGCGACTTAGCACGTCAGGGTGAGCGCCATGGCCTGCAACACCTTGTAAATCGTATTTATCTTGTAGCTCGCGCAAGCGGTTACCGTCGATATCAACTACGGTTATTTCGTTTTGTTCACCCACTAAGTTTTCTGCGAGTGTGCCGCCAACTTGCCCAGCACCGAGTATGATTATTTTCATTATGTACCCGTATTATTAATACTAATTACATCAAAGTATTAGCTACCTCTAAATTGAAGTAGCTAAATGTATTGCCTAGGCTTTTTTAACTAATTTAGCGTAGTAAAAACCGTCACTTTCGCCTGGTAATAACTGCAAGCCTGGTGTGGTTTTAGTGTCTTCGCTGTGCAGAGGAATATGCTCTACATCGTCGTTATTAGCTAAAAATTTAGCAACTTGTTGTTGGTTTTCTTGTGGAAGTACCGAGCAAGTTGCATACACTAATGTGCCGCCTGGTTTTAATAATGGCCAAATGCTATCGAGTATATCGCCCTGTAGGGTCGATAAGTCGTTAATGTCAGATGCGCGACGTAACCATTTAATATCTGGGTGACGACGAATTACGCCAGTTGCAGAGCAGGGTACATCTAACAAAATACGATCAAACTGTTCTTCATCCCACCAAGTGTGAGGTTGCGATGCATCTCCACATTGTAAATCGGCGCCTAAACCTATGCGTTCTAAGTTTTGTTTAACACGCTCGAGGCGTGTGGCATCGCTATCAAGCGCAAGTACATCAGCATCGGCAAGCTCTAAAATATGGCAGGTTTTACCACCAGGAGCTGCACAGGCATCGAGTATGGCATCACCATTTTGTGGGTCGAGATAGCGAGCTGCAAGCTGCGCTGCTGCATCTTGTACTGAACAAGCGCCGGTATCAAACTCAGGAAGTGAAAACACATCTCGAGGCTTACTTAGCTTTATGCCATCAATAAAATCTGGGTTTAGGGTATGTTCGATATCGTTAGCAGTTAGCATCTCGCTATATTCTTGGGTGCTAAACTGCGATTGATTCACTCGCAGCCACATTGGTGCTTGCTGCTGGTTTGCTTCTAGTATGTCTTCCCAGTTATTTGGGTAGGCTTCTTTTACTTGCTTTATAAACCAGTTTGGGTGGTTATATAAACACACTGGAATCTGTTTGGCTTTTTCTTCAAGCTCAAGTTGTTGGCGCTGAAAGCTTCGTAAAATGGCATTAATAAGCCCTTTTAGACCAAGAGCGCGTAATTGTTGTAACGCATTAACGGTTTCGCTAATTGCAGCATGTGGCGGTACACGCATGTGTTGTAGTTGGTAAATGCCCACATACAGCAAAAACTGAAAAATACGGCGCTTACCTTTAAGTGGTTGCTCAACTAAATGCTGGCAATAATTTTCTAGGCTAGGTAAGTAACGTAATACTCCGTAGCAAATTTGCTGCAGTAAGGCTTTATCTTTAGGTGATAGGCCTTGGCTAGCGAAAGGGAGTTCTTGATTAAGCGATGCGCCTTTATCAACCACGTTATATAAAGTTTCAGCGGCTAGCGCTCTGACATTACTTACATTACTCATTATTTTCGCCTAATACGGTGCCAGGTGTAACCCAGTCGCTACGACCGTTTAAAAAATCATTAATTGCCATTGGCTTTTTGCCTTGTGGTTGTAATTCGCTAATAGATAAAGCGTGTTTACCACAAGCCACAACGATACCGTTCTTATCACTTGTTAGTACGGTGCCAGCTGCGCCTGATTGCTCTACAACATTTGCTTGGTATATTTTTACCGTGTTACCGCTCATTTGGGTAAAGCATACTGGCCATGGGTTAAAGGCACGAATGTTACGCTCAATTTGCTCGGCATCCATAGACCAATCAATGTTGGCCTCGTCTTTAGAGAGTTTTTTCGCGTAATTAGCATCTGCATCGTTTTGTGGTTCAGGGGTTATTTCACCTTTAGCCAAACGATTTATAGTGTTTATGAGAGCATCAGGCCCAAGCTCAGCAAGCTTAGTGTATAAGCTTGCACTGGTTTCAGCGCTATCAATAGGGCAATGGCTAATATGTAGCATATCGCCGGTATCTAGCCCTTCATCCATTTGCATTATAGTGACACCGGTTTGCTGATCACCTGCCCAAATAGCGCGTTGAATCGGCGCTGCACCACGCCAGCGTGGTAAAATAGAACCATGTACATTTAAACAGCCTAGACGTGGGGCATCTAAAATGGCTTTTGGCAAAATTAACCCGTAGGCAACCACAATCATGATATCGGCATTGAGGCTGTTTAATTCCTCAAGTGCTTCGTCTGTTTTGAGTGATTGCGGCTGAAAAACAGGGAGGTCATGTTCTAGTGCAAGCGCTTTTACTTCACTGGCTTTTAGTTTTTTTCCGCGACCCGCTGGACGATCTGGTTGACTGTAAACACCCACAATTTGGTGTTCACTATTAATGAGTGCTTGCAGATGGCGTGCAGCAAAGTCCGGAGTACCGGCAAATATAATGCGTAATGGTTGTGTCACTGAGTTTCCTAATTATTTACTAAGGTGCTTATTATTGCGCTGCAAACTTCGCTTCTTTTTCAAGCTTTTTACGAATGCGTTGGCGCTTTAATGGAGATAAATAATCAATAAATAATTTACCTTGAAGGTGATCAAGCTCATGCTGAATACAAATCGCTAATAACTCGTCGGCATCAAGAATAAACTCTTTACCTTCTTCGTTGAGTGCAGCCACGGTGACGGTTTCTGCGCGATCAACTTTTGCATACGAATGAGGAACTGATAAACAGCCTTCTTCACTCACGGTAGAGCCATCTTTTTTGATAATTTGTGGATTGATAAGCACCAGCGGTTCATCGCGCTCTTCTGATACATCGATCACCACAATGCGTTGGTGAATATCAACTTGCGTAGCAGCAAGCCCAATACCATTTTCATCGTACATAGTTTCTAGCATATCTTTGACGATTTCACGCACTTGGTCGTCAACAACCGTTACTTCTTTTGCGATTGTACGTAAACGTTCATCTGGAAATCTTAAAACTTCTAACCTAGCCATAGTTACCTTTTACACTTATGCTTAAATTTAGGGTATCGTATGTTCTTATTTTAGCCATTCACGTTCCCCTTTAACAGGTTTTGGTTAATAATAATGAAAAAACACTATGAGGAAGCTCAATGAAATCTCCATTAATTGCAATAATACTTGCATTAGGTGCTACTTTTCCTGTGCTAGCAGATATACTAACTATAAAAAAAGACGCGCCTAAACAATACGTTGTAAAAAAAGGTGACACGCTTTGGGATATCTCAGCTATATATTTGAACGAGCCATGGCTGTGGCCTGAGTTATGGCAAATGAACCCGCAAATAGAGAACCCTCATCTTATTTACCCGGGTGATGCGTTAGCATTAATTTACGATACGGACGGTAATCCGCGTTTAGTGATTAATAAAGCGTATCGAAAACTATCACCCATGGGGCGTATTACCCCTAAAGGGAAAGATGCCATTACTACCTTACCGCTTGCGGTGATTAAACCGTATTTGTCATTTGAACAAGCGATAAACAGCGATTCGATAAAAGAAAAACCTTATATCTTGGGTGCAAACGAAAATACCAAAACTCAAACTATCGATCATATTTTATATGTTAAAGGTAATTTAAAGCGCCATCAGGCTTATGCTATTTACCATAAAGGGGCGCCTTACACCGACCCTAAAACAGGTGAAGAACTTGCGAGTAGAGCATCTTATGTGGGTATGGCCCGTGCCTTTAGAGAAGGTGATGCAGCTAATGGCGAACCTGCATCAGTAAGAGTTGAATCAGTTAAACGCGAAATTAAACAAGGTGATTTTTTATTACCGGCTATGGAAGGGCAGATGCTGCCAGTGTATTTTAATATGCATCGTCCTACCCAGCCATTGCAGGGGCATGTAATTGCTTCACCCCGTGAAGTGAGAGAATTTAGCACGATGGATGTGGTGGTGCTAAACTTAGGCTCAGAGCAGCAAGTTGAGGTGGGTCATGTGCTGGATATTGAACGCCAGTCACCGACGGTTATTGATGGTGCCAGAGGTCCGCGTTATACCGAAGACTCGAGTCGTTTGGAAAAATTAATATCGGCTACCAACGAGTTACTTGGTTCAGAAAGCAATGAAGATAGCATTGCGTGGAAAATGCCAGCAGAAAAAGTTGGTGAAATGATTATTTTTAAAGTGTATGACAAAGTTAGTTATGCGCTAATCACTAAAAATCAGTACCCAATTCGCATTGGAGATTTAGCAGTTATTCATTAAGTAGCGAGTCGGTGTTCTAGGAGGGAACATGGAACAATCGTCTGGCAAGCTAAATCATTGGCTTGCCTTTTACTTATGCAAAGGGCTAGGGATTAAAACGCTCTTAGCCCTGTCTAAACAACACAGCCTAGCATCGCTGTTTTCTTTATCACACGCTGGGCTGGTAAACATTGGTTTAACGGCTCACCAGGCTAGCAATTTACTTAACACGAACTGGCAGCAAGTTGCACATTATGAGCAGTTGATCAGCCAACAAAACATTGTTGTTATTAGTATTTTTGACAACACTTACCCTGAACACCTAAAGCAGATTGCCAGCGCCCCGTTATTACTTTTTTGTAAAGGGGATACCAGCTTGCTAGCTTCGCCGCAAATTGCCATTGTTGGCAGCCGAAACGCAACCACCACAGGGCTTGAAATTGCTGCTGAATTTGCACACCAGTTAACCCTTGCTGGCATAACTGTAACCTCAGGTATGGCGCGAGGCATTGACGGTGCAGCTCACAAAGGTGCATTAGCGGGAAATGGCAAAACCATTGCCGTGTTAGGTACTGGCGTTGATATTTACTATCCAAAACGACACAAGTTGCTCACCGAGCAAGTATTAACAACGGGCTTATTGGTGAGTGAGTTTTTGCCAGGTACGGCTGCCAATGCGCATAATTTTCCACGACGCAATCGTATTATTTCAGGGCTATCACTTGGGGTGCTGATAGTGGAAGCCGAAATTAAAAGTGGCTCATTAATTACCGTACGTTATGCGCTTGAACAAAATAAAGAGGTTTTTGCGGTACCCGGTTCAATAAAGAACCCGCTGGCACAAGCCAGTCACTTTTTAATTAAGCAGGGTGCTAAGCTGGTGGAAAACGTCGCGGATATTCTTGATGAGATGAACTTTTCATACCCTTCTGGTCTAAACTATAAAGAGTTAACCAATACAACACCCTCAGAATGCGAGGTGCTTAACAGTATTGGTTTTGAGGTGACCAGTGTGGACGACATTATGCGTCGAGTGCAGTGGCCAATTGATAAAGTACAAGCGCGATTGCTTGATTTAGAGTTAGACGATCAAATAGAGCGAGTATTAGACGGCTATATTAAATTAAGCGCTGGAGGATAATATGTTTGATATTCTCATGTATTTATTCGAAAACTACGTTCATAGCGAAAGTGATGTATTTGTTGAGCAAAGTAAGCTTACCGATGAGTTACTCCGCGCTGGATTTAATAAACCCGAAATTAACAAAGCCATTGACTGGCTAGATCAACTTGCCGCATTACAATACAGCAATGAATCACCTTATTTATTGGCCACAGAGCAGCACGCAGTGCGAATTTTTACTGAGAGCGAGTGCCAAGTTCTCGATACCCAATGCCGTGGCTTTTTAATGTTTGTTGAACAAACAGGCGTCATTAATAGCACCACTCGTGAAATGGTGATGGACCGTTTAGCGGCGCTTGATAACTCAGCTATTACTTTGGAAGATTTAAAATGGTTAATTCTGATGGTGTTATTTAATGCCCCTGATTCTCAGTATGCGTATGAGCAAATGGAAGATCTTATTTTTGATGAGCCCAGTGAAGTGTTACATTAACAGGTTAACGAATAATCATTATTGCGTGTTTTATTATTTTCAGCGTTAACAAACCGACTGCCATAGCTTGTATCTTTAAGGGTTTTGGGTATATTAGGCGAAAATTCACCAACCACTAGGATTTACATGAGTAAAATCGATCATTCACTTTTCTCGGCCAATAAACACGCCCTAGAAAAAGAATATGAGATATGCCCGCAATGTGGTTCAGAACTCGTCATTCGTAATAGTAAGTCGGGGCCTTTTTTAGGCTGCGCTAGTTACCCAAAGTGCGATTTTATTCGCCCGCTTGCCCATCATGATAGCAATGAAATAAAAGTACTTGAGGACAGCGAGTGTCCAGAGTGTAGCAAGCCGCTGGTGGTGAAAAATGGCCGCTACGGTATGTTTATTGGCTGTACCGGTTACCCTGAATGTCATTATATTGCCAGTGAGCATGACGATACCCCAAGTGAAGAGTCTGTGATTGGTTGCCCTAAATGTAAAAAGGGGCACTTGGTTTCACGCAGTAATAAGTTCGGAAAAGTATTTTATTCCTGCGACTGTTACCCAAGCTGTAAATATACGCTTAATCATAAACCTGTAGCTCACGCGTGTCCTGTATGTGACTGGCCAGTTGTTACTGAGAGAAAAACCGCGAGTGGCGTTGTGTTACAATGTCCACAAAAAAGCTGTATGCATAAGTTTGCTGCCACTGAATAACGTAAATATCTCTGGAGACAATTTTGTCTGACCTTTCTTCTTTATCTGCTGCAATAACAAGCTTAGAAAATGGCGATGTTATTTTATACCCAACCGAAGCTGTTTATGGTTTAGGTTGCGATCCTGACAATCAACAGGCGGTGGAACGTTTACTTGATATTAAACAACGCCCAGTTGAAAAAGGGCTTATTTTAATTGCCGACAATTACGGGCAATTATTAAAGTACGTGGATGACGCTAAGTTGCCCATGGACAAACGCGCTGATATTTTTTCAAGTTGGCCTGGTGCTATTACTTGGGTTATGCCTGCTGCTAAAACCACGCCTAAGTGGTTAACTGGGCAATTTGATACTATAGCAGTGAGAGTAACTAACCATCCTACAGTTAAACGTTTATGCCAAGAGTTTGGTAAACCATTGGTATCAACAAGTGCTAATTTAAGTGGCCAAGCAACGGTAACAAGTATTGTTGAAGCGCAGCAGCAGTTTGCAGAGCAGGTTAGTTTTTATGTTGATGAACCATTAGGCGGTAATACTCAACCAAGCACCATTAAAGATGCCACGACAGGCAATATATTCAGAGGTTAACTATGCAAAGCGAATTATTAAAACAAGTAAAAGCCTACTTTATGGCTTTGCAAGATACCATTTGCCAAGGCTTAGAAGCAGCAGATGGGAAAGCACAATTTGTTGAAGACAGCTGGCAGCGAGAAGAGGGCGGCGGTGGCCGTACTCGCGTTATTACCAATGGTAATGTGATTGAGCAAGGGGGAGTTAATTACTCTCATGTATTTGGTGCCTCTATGCCGGGCTCTGCCACTGCACATAGACCTGAGCTTGCCGGGCGCAGTTTTCATGCATGTGGTGTATCATTAGTGATTCACCCTAAAAACCCACATATACCAACAAGCCATGCCAATGTACGCTTTTTTATTGCCGAAAAAGAAGGTGAAGAACCGATTTGGTGGTTTGGTGGTGGTTTTGATTTAACCCCGTTTTACCCTGTACTTGAAGATGTAGTGCATTGGCACCAAGTTGCGCACGATGTGTGTCAGCCGTTTGGCGATGACGTATATCCAAAATATAAAAAATGGTGTGACGAATACTTTTATTTAAAACATCGTGATGAAACTCGCGGCGTAGGCGGCTTATTTTTTGACGATTTAAATGAGTTAGGTTTTGAGCAAAGCTTTGCATTTATGCAATCGGTAGGGAATGGCTTTTTAGATGCTTATGTTCCTATTATTGAACGTCGTAAAAACGATGAGTACACCGAACAACAACGCGACTTCCAATTATATCGCCGTGGTCGTTATGTTGAGTTTAATTTAGTTTGGGATCGTGGCACATTGTTTGGTTTACAAAGCGGTGGCCGTACGGAATCTATTTTAATGTCTATGCCACCTTTAGCCCGTTGGGAGTATAACTATACCCCAGCCGAAGACAGCGCAGAGGCATTGCTATATAAAGATTTCTTAAAGCCTCGAGATTGGTTAGCACTGGGCTAAGAATGATATGCCAGTCAATAAACTACTGATTGACTGGCTTTTAAAATTATTGCTTAAGTTTAAAGCTGCGTACCTGCTCATCTAGCGAGCGAGCTAAATTGAGTAACTCTTCACTGACTTTTTGATTTTCATCTGCATCCACTAACGATTGCTCTGCATTATCGCTAATGCCAACGACGCTTCTATTTATTTCTTCGGCGGCTAGATTTTGCTGCTCTGTTGCATCGGCTATTTGTATATTTAGCTCATTTATTTCATTCATTTGCCCTGAAATATCTTTTAAAGCCTGTGCAACTTGTTGTACTTGTTGCGCTCTTTCGTCTGCCTCTTCACAGGACTCCCCCATGGTTTTAACTGTTTGCGCTGCTTCTGATTGCAACTTATCTATAGTACGGCGTATTTCATCGGTAGAGGCATGAGTTCGGGTTGCTAAAGTTCGTACTTCATCAGCAACAACGGCAAATCCTCGGCCTGCTTCACCTGCACGGGCAGCTTCAATGGCAGCATTAAGTGCTAATAGGTTTGTTTGTTCAGCAATACTGCTGATCACCTCAAGTACTTTGCCCACTTCAAGCGTTTGCTCTTGCAGTTGTCTCACTTGATCTGCCGCTTGGCGTACATCTTCTGCTAACTGATTAATACTGAGTTCGGTTTGCTCTGCAACCTGCATGCTTTGTTGTGCTAGTTCATTACTGTTCTCAGATTTTTCTTGAGCAAAATGAGTGGTGTTTCTTACTTCATTGGACGAGCTTTCTAGTTCATTAATTGCTGCGGCCACCGAATCGGTACTTTTCTTTTGTTCTAAAATAGCGCGCTCAGTGGTATCGGCCGAGGTATAAATTTTCTCTGCTGAATGAATAAGTACTTTTGAAGAGTGAGATACCTGAGCAATGTTATCTTTAAACGTAGCAATCATTTGGTTAAAACTGGTGGCAAGCCAGCCGAGTTCATCTTCGGCGTTATCTTCAATGCGTAAGGTTAAATCTTTATTGGTAGTAGCTAAGTGCATTGCATGGCCGAGCTTTTTAAGGCGCACTATAAATATTTTTCTAAACACTATACCTAGCAGCACAAAGGCAATAATAAAAATAGTAGAAAGTAGGCTGGTGGTTATTAAGGTGTTGTAAGTTACCTCGCTATCAATATCGGCTAGGGAATAGCTAATTTTTACCACGCCCAGCACATCGCCTTCTTGCGCTTGATGGCAGCCTAAACAGTTAGTGCCTTTATAATCCGTGCTAGCATACATAGGGCGTAGGTAGGTCATACTGCGGCTATCAGTGTTTTGCTCTATAAATAAGCTTTCTTTACCCTGCAGTGCTTCACGTTCGTTGTTATTACTCGCTGTTTGGTTTTTATTTCCGGCGCCATACAGTTTATTAACTATATCGGAGCGAATAATATGGGCATCTTCTATATTAGGGTGTTTGCGTAGCTTTTGGCTCAATAATTCTCGATTAGCCATAGTGCCCGTTAGCATCATGGTGTTTATTGAATCAAAATAGTTATCGGCAAGCAGCTTAATATTTTCTGCCACCGTATCTTGGGCGAGCGTGCGCTGCTGGCTAGCACTACTAAAAATACTCGCTATTAATACAATAATGCCGGTTAAGGCTAACAAAGCATAAATTTTATGTTGGATAGATTTCACACGCGCCACGCTTTTCTAATTATTTGATAGGGTATTATCTATATTTTAGAAAAGCGGGTTTTGACTTAGCGCAAATAATCCCCAATTAAAGAATGAGGTAGGTTAATGCTGGTTAATCATATGGCTGGCTAGTTGGGCCAGTGACTGACGTAAGCCCTCGCGTAACACGGGGTTATCAATTTCTATATCTAAGGTTTTATTCATGCAATACATCCACTGATCGCGTAGGTCTTGATCAATAGGGAACGGCATATGACGTTTACGCAGCATCGGGTGGCCATGCTTTTCAACAAATAGGTCAGGCCCACCAAGCCAACCGGATAAAAACTCAAAAAATACTTGGCGAATTCTGTCTAATGGTTGAGGATGCATATCATATAATGGTTTAGCGTATTCATCGCTGGCCATTATGTCGTAGAATCTATTAGCAATTGCACGCGTGGGGGCTTCTCCACCAATGATTTCATACGGGGTTTTATCTGGCGTAGGTGCTTGCGTAGTTGTAGACGGCTTTGATCTTGAAAAGAGTCTTTTAATCATAATTTTATCATCGTTAATAGGCAGTACTAAAACTGCGAAGAGGTTGTTTAAAATGGACAAATATGCGGTTTTTGGAAATCCAATCAAACATTCAAAATCTCCCATTATTCACCAGCAGTTTGCAAAGTCATTGGGAGAGCAAATCGACTATCGCGCAATTTTAGCACCTATCGATGGATTTAAAAAAACAGTCGCTGCTTTTTTTGAGCAAGGGGGAAAAGGTGCCAATGTCACTGTGCCTTTTAAAGAGCAGGCTTTTGCTTTAGCAGATGAACTCACTCCAGTTGCTAAACTGGCAGGCGCAGTGAACACCCTTAAAAAGTGCGATGATGGCAGTTTACTCGGTGATAACACCGATGGCATTGGTTTTGTTAACGACTTACTGGCCAATAAAATAACGATAACAGGTAAGCGCTTGTTGATCATTGGTGCAGGTGGCGCTGCTCGAGGAGTTATCTTACCTTTACTAGAGCAGCATCCCGCAGAGATAGTTATTGTTAATCGCACGGCACACAAAGCTCAAACATTGGCAAAGCTCTTTACTGGGCACGGCAATGTTTCGGGGTATGGTTTTGACGACCTTCCTGAAGTTGATTATCACTTGGTTATAAATTCAACCTCGAGCAGTATGAATAACGAGTTACCTGCACTAAATTCTAAGTATTTAAGCGCATGTGAAATGGCTTATGATATGTTTTATGCTACGCAAAATACGCTATTTATGAATTGGGTCAGCGAACACAACAAAGCGGCTAAGCTGTTAGATGGTAGTGGCATGCTAGTAGGCCAAGCCGCACAAGCTTATTATGTATGGCGAAATAAAATGCCTGAGATTGTTCCCGTTATTACTGCACTAAAGCAGGGAGTGCTTAAATGAATCAAGCGATACAGTTTATAGATCGACTCGAATTTAGAGAACCCACTCATCAATTAGTTTTTTTTGCACAAGTAAATGGCATGCTAGTTGAATGTGTGATTGCTGTCAGTAGTTTAAATTTAGCCGATGAGAGTCATGCAACGCGTTATTTTGAGCAATACCGTTTTGACTATGAAGAACGTGCCGAGCAGCTCATTGAAGATGAATGCTATAACTCGGCAGGTCAAATAGAAGTGAGTTTAGTTAAATTAACTAGCGTCTTCAGCTAAGTATTCATCTTTTAGCTGCACGTAATTATCAGCAGACACTTTTAAAAAGCTCAGCTCTTGTTCTGTTAATGGGCGAGCTTGTTTTGCTGGACTACCTACATATAAATAACCAGACTCTAAACGCTTATTAGGAGGTACTAAAGCACCGCCACCAATAATTACCTCATCTTCTACAATCACATTATCCATAATAATAGCGCCCATACCCACGAGTATACGATTACCTAATACGCAGCCATGTAGCATTACCTTATGACCAACGGTTACATCATCACCAATAATAAGTGGGTAGCCGTCTGGATTATTTTTTGTTGCTCTTGATAAGTGTAAAACACTGCCATCTTGTATATTAGTACGCTGACCAATACGAATATGGTTAACATCACCACGGGCAGCAACTAACGGCCATACACTGCTATCATCACCTATAGTGATATCACCGACTAATACAGACGACTCGTCTACATAAACAGATTTATTAAACGCAGGAGTGATTCCTTTATAAGAACGTATTGCCATATATGCACCTTTAAATTAAACATATTAAGAGTATCAGTGTAACAGTAGCGCTTATTTAAGTACCAGCAAAGCCTGGTTTGATTATAAAACTACCAGTTTTACATGCTTTCGCTCAGATACTAACCGAACAGTGTGTTTTTTTAGTTTTTCTTTAAAAAAGTACTTGCGTAAAAATCTGTTCTCCCTATAATGCGACCCCACTGAGACGGGGAACGCCAACGCATAGCGAGGCACGAGCTACTCAGAGAGTTAAGTAAAACTTAAGTTTAAATCATCGCAAGAAAGTTTAAAATTAAGTGTTGACTCGAAAAATAAAGGATGTATTATACGCATCCCTAGCGACAACGTCGCAACGTTCTTTAACAATATAAAGCAATCATCTGTGTGGGCACTCGTACAGATTGAGTTCTAACAGCCAAGCTACTTAGGTAGTGAGGCAAACAAATTTAGAGTCTCAATTTAAACTGAGTGACCAACAGAATAGTTACTTCGGTAATTATTCAGCACAGTCAATTCAATATCGAAAGATATTAAATAAATTCAGAATTCATTGAGCTGTCGAAAGACATAAAACTTTTTAATTGAAGAGTTTGATCATGGCTCAGATTGAACGCTGGCGGCAGGCCTAACACATGCAAGTCGAGCGGTAACAG